>URXI01000154.1 GCA_900551775.1 uncultured Eubacterium sp.
TGCTCTCCCTCGTATGGGGCGCGTGGAAGGGCGACCCGCGTTCCCTGACCGCCGCCGTCCTCTCCGGTATGGCGCTTTTTGTTAAGACCTATGATACGGAACTGGACGACCACGCCTTTATCAAGCGCCTTTCAACAGTTGACCCGGACGAGATCAACCGCCGGGGCCGGGCTGATTTTTCCACCAATAACGCCGCCCTCCGCTTTGCCCGTGTCCTGCTGGAAAAGTACAATGGCCAGCGCGGGGGAAAGAAGCTCCCCTACCGTTTTCGTGGCTGACTGCTTTCAAATGCAAGATTTAACGCCACAAGCCTTTCCCGGTTTGCGGCGTTATGTGTTTCATTTGATATGGAACAAGGATATGATTGGAGGTTATGCGAATGGAACAGACTATCAGGCCGGACACATCGGCTTTGGTTGATATTAAAGACGTGTCCGTAGATAAGAACCTTACCAAAGAGGAACGGATTGCAGAGTTTATCCGGCAGATAAAAAACCCCTACTGTTTTAAGTGCGGAAAATTCACCGTCAGGGCGCAGTTTTCCGAAAGCGGCGTTTCGCTGGAGGACTGTCTGAAACAGATTTTAATTTAGCACTTTAAAGTATTGACTTCCCCAAAGGATTATGCTATCATCGGAATTGGAAAAAGAATTGAATAAGGCAAATCCGTATCACTCTTTGATTTATGGGGAAAGTCCGTAAATTTCAAAGGAGTGATTTTTTTATGCCAAAATATCAAGCTACTGAATATCTGCGGCTTTCCTACACCGTTGACCGGGAAAATGAAAGCGACAGCATTGCCAATCAGAAAAAACTGATTGAGGACTTTTTGAAAAGCAACCCCGACATTGAACTGGTGTCGGAACGTGTGGACGATGGTTACAGCGGAATCCTGTTTGACCGTCCGGCGTTCCAGGAAATGATGAACGACATCATGGACGGGAAAATCAACTGTGTCATTGTCAAAGACCTTTCCCGCCTGGGCCGTGAATACATAGAAACCGGGCGTTACCTGCGCCAGATATTCCCGGCCTATGGTGTCCGGTTTATCGCAATCACAGACGGGATTGATACGGCAAACGAGCATATAGGCGATGACCTGAACATCTCCATGAAAAACATCATCAATGACGCTTACTGCCATGATATTTCCGTCAAGACACGGAGCGCCCTGCTTGTCAAACGCAAGAATGGCGACTATGTGGGGGCCTGCCCTGTTTACGGTTATCAGAAATCAGAGGAAAACAAGAACCGGCTTGAGATTGACGAATTTGCCGCCCGTGTGGTGCGGGATATTTTCCGCCGAAAGATTGACGGGGCCAGCGCGCAGAAAATCGCGGACGAGCTGAACCAGCTTGGTGTGCTTTCCCCGCTGGCCTATAAAATCAGCCGGGGACTTCCCCACCCGAAAAAGGGCTTTGCGGACAGCCCTGACGCGAAATGGTCGGCTACTACTATCATTCGTATCTTACAGGACGAAACCTATACCGGCACATTGGTTCAGGGCCGACAAAGTACCTATAACCACAAAATCAAGGACTTGGTGGATAAGCCCTCTGATGAATGGATACGCACGGAAAATGCCCATAAGCCGATTATCCGCAGGCAGGATTATGACCTTGTGCAGAGAATCATCGGACTGGATACGCGGACGGCTCCCTTTGGGGATAAGGTTTATCTGTTTTCCGGTATCTTGGTCTGCGGCTGCTGTGGGGCCTGCATGACGCGCAAGACCAATACCTACAAGGACAAGAAATATTTCTATTACTATTGCCCAACAGGGAAAAAACACGGCTGCGAACACCCGGTCATGCTCAAAGAGGACGACCTTGTAACATGCGTCCTGGAAAGCCTGCAAGCCCATATCAATAACGTGGTTTGCCTCGACGAGCTGCTGGACAGTATCAGCGAGGAACAGCTAAACCATGAATTGATTGCAGAGTACAAAGAACAGATCGCGGACAATGAAGCGCAGCTTGCAGATGTCACACGGTTTAAGACCACCCTTTATGAAAACTTTGTAAGCGGGCTTTTGAATAAAAGCGATTACAAGGAACTCAAAAACAACTATGAGGGTCGGACAGAAATATTACGGGAAGCCATCAGAAAACTGCGTCAGCAAATGGACAGCGTGAAAAGCAACAGCAATGAACGCCTGAAATGGACGCAGCATTTCAAACGGTTTGCCACCATGACAGAGCTTGACCGGCGGGCGGTGATTGCGCTGATTCAGTCGGTTCGGGTTATCAGCAAGACGGAACTGAAAATCACATTCCGGTATCAGATGGAATACGAGGCGGCTCTGGCAAAGCTGGCCCGCCATGAGGAAACAGCACGGCTCCAGGTTCTCATGCCTGCAATGCAATCTAAAATGACAAGGGAGGCGGTATAAATGGCGAGAAAAAGCAGAAAGAACCTTGCGGCGGCTCCCACACAGCCGGAAACCAAAGGAATGAAGCTGTGGAGGGCGGCGCTTTATATCCGCCTGTCTGTGGAGTTTAACGGCAAGCGTGGGGATTCCCTGGAAACACAACGGCAGATTATGGAAGCCTATCTTGCGCTGTGTCCTGATATTGAAGTGATAGACATTTATACGGACAACGGAACCACGGGCCGGACGTTTGAGCGCCCCGCTTTTGAAAAAATGCTTTCGGACGTGGAAACTGGAAAAATTGACTGTATCGTGGTCAAGGATTTATCCCGCCTGGGGCGCAACACCATTGACACTGGGTATTACATCGAGAAATATTTTCCGATTCATCATGTGCGTTTTATCGCGGTCAATGACCAATATGACAGCGAGGGGGAGGACAACAACGGCAGCCACATCATTGTTCCGCTGAAAAACATGATAAATGAGGCATATGCCGCCGACATCAGTAAAAAAGTGAAATCCCAGGCACATCAGAGTATGAAAGACGGGGATTTTATTGGCGCAAGACCCCCTTACGGCTATAAAAAAGCCCCGGACAACTGCCACAAGCTGATTGTCAATGAAGATACCGCCCCCATTGTCCAGCAGATATTTGAATGGACGGCGGACGGTACAGGCATGAATGAGATTGTAAAGCGGCTGAATGAAAAAGGCGTACTAACACCCGGCCATTATCTTGCAAGTATTGGAATTATTAAAAACCAGCGGCTGATGGGAAGTGGGAAATGGCAGACCTGGACAGTATCGAAAATCCTTGCTGATGAAGTCTATACCGGCGATATGGTGCAGGGGAAAACAAAGGCCATAGGACACAAGCAGGTTCCCACGCCCCCGGAGGAATGGATTGTGGTGCGCGGCACCCATGAGCCGCTTGTGAGCCGGGAACTGTTTGAAACCGTGCAGGCGGCGCGGAAACAGGCGGCTGAGAGGGTTACACGGGCTGAAAAGGTTCCTTACACCGAGAATATCCTGCGGGGCCGGATTTTCTGCGGCCATTGTGGAAAGAACCTGCACCGGCAGCGTCGGCACTGGAACGGAAAGTATTTCTTCCACTGTATTTCCAATGACCGCATTGCAAAAGGCGCATGTGACGGCAATATCTCCATTGAGGAAACAGACCTTTTTCAGACCATCTTGACGATAATCCGGCAGGAGGCGGAAACGGTCATAGGGAAAAACCTGCGTCTGAAACATCAGGATACCAAACTGGCCGCACAAAAGACGGAGGTGGACAAAGAGATTGTAAAGCTGCGGCAGGAAACCGCCAGCAGCCGGGGCTATTTAACCAGCCTTTACGAAAACTTAGTGACCGGCATTCTCACCAGCGAGGAATACCGTTCCATGAAAGCCGGTTATGAAAAGAAAATCACCGCTGCTGTGGAACGTATGCAGCAGCTTCAGGAACAGCAGGCCGAGCTGGAAAAACAGGTCAACAGCTATTCCAGCCTTGCGGAAAAGCTGGCTAAGATTGATGGGGACACCGCACTTACCGCCTGTCTGGTAGATCAGCTCATTGAGCGTATCACGGTCAACGGCCCGGAGGACATTTCCATTCGTTTCCGGTTTGACAGCGGTTTTGAACGGATTGCGGAGGTACTTGCCAATGAATAGCCTGATGGTGACGTATGTGATTGCCCTCTATATCCGCCTTTCCATTGAGGACAGCAGGGTGGAAAGTCTAAGCATAGAGAACCAGAAAAACGCCCTCCACAAATACGTTGATACAATGGAGGGAGTCAGAAATGTAGAAGTCCTGGAGTTTATCGACAACGGATACAGCGGAACAAATTTCGAGCGTCCTGCCATACAGGAACTCCTTGAGTTGGTTCGCGCCGGAAAAATCAACTGTATCATTGTCAAGGATTTTTCCCGTTTTGGCCGTAACAGTATCGAAGTCGGCTACTTTATGGAGCGCGTGTTTCCCCTTTATGGAATCCGTTTTCTGTCCCTCAATGATGATTTTGACAGCGACCGTTTCCACGGTGATACAGGTGGAATCAACGTGGCGTTTAAATACCTTGTCAGCGAATTTTATAGCCGCGACCTTTCCGTAAAATCCAAAACCGCAAAATATGTGAAAATGAAACGCGGCGAATATCAGAGCGTTATTTGCCCTTACGGGTACAAGAAAAGCCCTGACGGAAAAATGGAGCCAGACGAGGAAACCGCCCCCAATGTCCGCTTTATCTTTGAAATGGCGCGAGACGGCCATACCGCACAGCAGATTGTAGAAGCCCTTTTTGAAAAGGAAATCCCCACGCCAGGGGAACACAAAGCCGCCAAAGGGAAACGCTATCATGATGTTTCCCGCTGTTATGGTGTCTGGCAGCGTTCTACTGTCCTGCGTATCTTAACTGACGAACGATACACAGGAACCTATATCATGGGAAAACGCAAGGTTACAGAAGTAGGAAGCACCCACACCAGACTGAAAGACGAAAGCGAATGGTTCAAGGTTCCTGACCATCACCCGGCGATTGTCAGCAGGGAACTGTTTGAACAAGCACATTCAAAGATCCGGCATTTCAAGAGCGTTAAGAGAAACGTCAACCTTTATCCCCTGCGGGGTAAGGTGTTCTGCGGGTGCTGCCGCCATGCAATGCCACGGACAGCGGCAAAAAACCACATGTTTATCTGCCGTTATACCAAAGTGGACGAGAGTTTTCCCTGCAATGGGCTGAACATTCAAGAGGTTGAACTGGAAAGCATACTTTATGAAGTAATTTACAAACAAGCCCATGTTATCTTGAATCTTGAAAATCTGTCCAATACCGGAGTGCTGGATATGCAGCTTGCGAAACAAAACGATTATGACCGGCAGATTCAGGATTTACAAGATAAGAAACGTGTCCTTTATGAGCAGCTTTTATTGCAGGAAATCAGCATGGAGGAATACAAGTCGCAGAAAGCTGCGATTGACGTTGAACTGAACCGGATAAAACGGCTTCATGCCGTTCTTGCTGCACAGACCGCGCAAATGAGAATGGACAGTGAAGCAAAATCCGCGAGAAAAAAGCTGGCACAGGACATTACCGGCGCGGGTGGGCTGACATCTGGCCTTGTCGATACGTTGATTGACCGGGTTTACATCTATCCGGGGAATCAGGTGGAAATCATTTGGAAGATAAAAGACTTTTGTACGGAGGAAGTATGATGGAAAAGAATCGGGTATGGCTATATTGCCGGACGGCGCAGAAAGACGAGGCAGCGATTGAAATGCAAAAAAGACGGCTGGAAACTTATGCCGCAGAACAGGGGGGTTCCATCGCAGGCATTTCAAGCGATCAGCAAAGCGGATTGACCCTTGACCGCCCCGGCCTATTGGAAGTCAACCGGGCTGTGGAAGAAAAGCTGGCTGACATCGTGCTTGTTTTCAACCTTGACCGTATCTGCCGTTCTGCTATCGGCATGGTTCAGTATTGGGAATATCTCGGCCAGCACGGTGTTCGGCTCCATACTGTGTCGGAGGGCGAAGTGGATTTGACATGGAACCGTGAAACCTTTGCAAACCTTAAATAGCTATAAGGCAGATATGTAAAAAAAGCCCACGACAAAGAAATTTCAAAAAAGTTGAGAAATTTTTTGTCGTGGGCTTGACATAAGGGTGACGGAGATAATGAAACTGGAACTCTCCACCGAATAATTCTCTCAAATCTCTATACATTGAATTCTGTGAAAAGATGCGGCCATTGTCTCTGCGCATACTGGCCAATTGTGCCGGCGAGAGCATTCGTGTTTTTATTGATTTTTTTATCGTAAATGTTGCATAAACTGCATAAAAGTGTATAATATAATTAATGGAAAAACGCCGCCAGAGAATGCGAGGGTATATTACCAGCATGCCAGACATGTGGAAGTCGCACTGGGGGTTTTTTCATTTTTTGATATTACATATGCGATGTTCTTCAAAATATTCTCTTGTTGGCTTCATATCATCAGAGTAAAATTTGAGACCGTATTTATCATAACTGCCATTGTGGCAATACAGTTTATCTTTTAAGTTGCTCATGAAGCAGGGGACAATAAAGCCGTAGGCATTCACTTCATAGGATCGGAATAATGAGGTCGCACAGATATCAGCAAGTTGCAGCATGTCCCAAGTTGCGGCTGTTTTGTTGGTAACTTTACAAAATACATTCTGTACTTCGTTATAAGGATAGTCTATAAGCTTTTCTGTTATATACCCAATCAGTTCCTTATCTCTGCTTGTTCCCCGGCTTGACAGAACAATATCAGCGGTCATATGGGTTATCACGGAGAAACCAAGAAACCCGCTCCAAAAGGAAGCGACACATGTAATTATATGTTTGAATACTATCTTTTAGTTGGCACTTATCAGTATCCATCAAAACATTTACCACAGTAAAATCCTTATCCCTTAATTGGGAGACGATATACGATGATTTATAGAAGTCAAAGAGCTTTCGCATATGAATCTCTTTCAAGTTAAACTTTGTCTTTATTTGTTTCAAAGTACTGCGTATTTCTTTTTCGCTTTCTTTTGTGACGATTACACCTGATATTATGAACCATTTTGTACCGCGATTTATTCCTAAATCACCTGCTTCGTCAATATATACTGTACATTCTTTACTATCCAGTAACCGTTGTGCCTGTTATTCCCAGCCTTTCAGCTAGTTGCTTTTGCGTATAGCCTCGCATTAATCGTACTTCTTTTAATTGTTCACCAAAAACCATTGAATCACCTTATTTGGTTTATTTTATTGTATCAATAAATATGAGAATATCAATAGAAAAAATCAAGAAACTCGAGATTTTGAATTAATGGAGGTTGTTATAGTTAAATATCACGAATTATAACTATCTAGTTGTGGCTGCTATTTCTAAACTGATTGATGAAAAGGGAGTAAAAAATAGAGTTGTAGAGGAAAAAGCTGGTTCTTCTGAGTAAGTACTTAGTAACATGCATAATGACAGAAAAATTATAAACTTTTGCGATGTAAGAAAGCTAAAAATGCTCTGAAAGTGAGTTATAACGGACTTGTTCAAAATAAAAAAGCCTTATATAAATATGTATGATTAACAAAAAATAAGCATTAAAACGTTGAAATTTAAACACTTATATGATATGGTTAGATAGGATTAAATAGATATGAATATAATCAAATCTTAATCTAATTTTAATCTTTCTCCCATTTTTCTTTAATTTGGCAGAGGTACTATATAGGTACAGAAAGGGAAACCGGAGTAAAGAGTTAAGATTAGAAAGGAAAAGAAAATGGATCAGTTAGAAAGAGTTGAAAAGATAAGAGAAAAAACAGGCGTAACTTATGAAGAGGCAAAAGAAGCTTTGGATGCTGCGGGCGGAGATGTACTGGATGCCATCGTATACCTGGAGAACCAGGGGAAGATCAGAAGACCGGAGAAACAGGTTTATACGACAAAAGCAGAGCAGGATACGAGCCGGGAGCTGATGGAGGCTGCCAGAACATACGAGACAGACGACCACGAGTCCTTTGGCGATATCGTCAAAAAGTTCCTCAAGTGGTGTGGCCGTATGATCAAAAAGGGCTGCGAAAACTTCTTTATCGTTTCCAAGCACGACGAAGAGATCATGTCAGTGCCTGTGATCGTCATAGCGCTGCTGCTGTTATTCGCATTCTGGATTATCCTGCCGCTGCTTGTCGTGGGTTTGTTCTGCGGATTCAGATATTCCTTCAGGGGGAACATCACTAAATCTGTAAATGTGAACAAAGCTTGTGACAAAGCTGCAGAAGCCTGTGAATCCATGAAAAAAGAGTTTAAGAATTAAGAACAATTGGAGAGGAATACATGTCACGTAAAATTTTACTCATAGAGGATGAAGAAAAAATCGCCAGATTTATAGAGTTGGAATTGACCCACGAGGGCTATGAAGTAACGAAATCTTTTAACGGAAGAGAAGGTTTGGAATTGGCGGAAAGCGGCAATTACCAATTGATCCTGCTGGACGTTATGCTGCCTGAGCTCAATGGCCTGGAAGTCCTGCGCAGGCTGCGCCGGACTTCCGATATTCCGGTCATCATGCTGACTGCCAGGGATGCGGTCATGGATAAGGTTTCGGGTCTCGACGCCGGGGCTGATGATTACATCACCAAACCTTTTGCCATAGAAGAACTTCTGGCCAGGATCAGGGTGATCTTCAAAACTCGAGTGAGCGCAGAGCGCAAGACACGCAAGATGAGTGTAAAAGGCGTGACCATGGATATCGACAGACATGAGGTTACTTACGGGGATGAAATAATTGAACTGAACAACAGAGAGTATGAGCTGCTGCACACTTTGATGGAGAACAAGAACATCGTGCTGAACAGAGACCAGCTCATGAACACGGTCTGCGGATATGATTATATGGGGGAGACGAACATTATCGACGTGTACGTCAGATATATCCGCGCCAAAATAGACGACAGATTTGGGATTAAATTGATATCCACAGTGCGCGGCGTAGGCTACGTCATCAAAGAGGATTAAGAGAATGAGTGAGAATAACAACAAGATGACATCCATAGCCAGAAGGATCAACTTTGACTTCTGGCTGAAACAGTTTGCCAACTTTCTTATGATCGACGTGGTGCTGATCGTTCTGATTGCCGCGACCTTCTTTGTATGGAGGGAAAACGCATTACCAGAAAACGCGGCAGTGGACGACAGATACTTTACCGGAGAAGCGTTTCGACAGATTCAGTATATCATAGAAACGGAGAATGGAAAGCTTTACAGCTATTATATTTACCAGGTCTTTGACTTGATCAGGCTGCCGGCAATCGCATTTCTGGCGGTGCAGGGACTGACTTTGATCGGAGAGCTTTTCAACACGAAGAAGGTGAGAATGCGGATGCGTCCGCTCAACGACATCGCTCTCAAGACAGAGCAATTGAGCAATATGGCATTTGACAGTGAAAAGTTCGAGAACTTTGAGCAGGCGATCACCAATCTGAATCCGGAGATGCCAGATGTAAAGGTTGATCGC
>URXI01000155.1 GCA_900551775.1 uncultured Eubacterium sp.
CAGATGGTTGGTAGGCTCGTCCAGCAGAATGATCTGCGGATGACCGAACAGCGCCTGCGCCAGCAGCACCTTCACCTTCTGGCGGCCGTCGAGGCTTTCCATCTGGGCGTAGTGCAGCTCGGTGGGGATGCCGATGCCGTTTAAGAGCTGGGCGGCCTCGGTTTCGGCGTCCCAGCCGTTCATCTCGGCAAATTCGGCTTCCAGCTCCGCAGCTTTGATACCGTCCTCGTCGTTAAAATCTTCCTTCATATATATAGCGTCTTTTTCCTTCATCACGTCGTAAAGCCTTTGGTTACCCATGATGACGGTGTCGAGAACCGTATATTCATCGTATTCAAAATGGTCCTGCTTGAGGACCGACATTCTGACGCCCTTTTTGATGGACACGTTGCCGGTGGTCGGCTCCAGGTCTCCTGACAAAATCCGCAGGAAGGTGGACTTACCAGCTCCGTTGGCACCGATAATGCCGTAGCAGTTGCCCGGCGTAAATTTGAGATCTACATCTTTAAAAAGTGTCTGCCCGCTGAAATTCAGGCTCACGTTCACTACATCTATCACTAATTTCCTGCTCCTTTATACTAATTCAATAATTTTCTCTACAACTTCTTCCACGCTGAGACCGTCGGCTTCGATGGTAGCGCCTGCGTGTTTCTCGTACAGCGGAATCCGCTGCTCATACAGATCCGCGATGGTCTGTCCCTTTTCCAAAGTCACGCCTCTGGATTTAATGTTATTCAGTCTCTCTAAGATGGTATCCAGGGTGACCTTGATGTAAACCACAACGCCTTTTTCCTTGAACTTGTCCATGGCCCGATCAAAATAGATGGCGCTGCCGCCTGTTGCCACCACGTAATCTTCTCCGTCAAAATCCAGAAGGACCTGTTCCTCCACATGATGGAAGTAATCATTCCCTTCTTGATCGATAATCTCCTGTAGGGTTCTGCTCTCTGCCTGCTGGATCAGGATATCCGTATCCACAAACCCTTTGTTCATAGTCTTTGCCAGCACGACACCGATGGTGCTTTTGCCACAAGCCGGCATTCCAACTAAAATAACATTTTTCATCTATTCGTACCTCTTATTTTTTAGTCACAGCTTTTATTCTAACACATCTGCCATGGGATAGCAAAGAATTTCCTCTCACACCAGCATCATTTCAGTTTGCGCGTGCACCCGAAAACAGCGCACCGCTTTCACGATGCGCTTCATATCAAATTGGTTGCACTAAAGTGCAAGTACCTGATACAGTATTTGATCGATCATTCTTCTTCCTTCTTCAACGGATAAGTCGTCGTTCATAATCTTCACAGATATATCTGCCAAAGATACGTGGTCTGCATTGGAAGAATCGAATTTCGGTATTTTTATGTAATCGGTGATATGTGTACCAATCTGTGTGGTTTCCACATATCCGAGGACAAATTGCTCAACAGCCGGTGCATTCAAAAATGCACACAGATATTCCGCTTCCCGTTTATCGTCTGTCGGGATAAAATAAATTTTGTGATCAGGAATCACCGTCTCATCCTCTTTGCCTGATAAAATGCAGGCTTTAAATTGCCCTGAAATTTCTGCCCAGCATACTTTATAGCGGGCAAAAGTATAACTGCCCACATTCCAGCAAGAGTAAAATGGATCTTTCGGTAAATATCGTTTTAAGCTGGCTCTTTCTTGAAGAATATCTTTGAATTCAGCAAAATACGCCAAGGCCTTAGGAAATTGACGCAGCATCTTGTCTTTGGCAAATCCATGCATGGAATCCTGTGGAATAATACCATAGGTTCCTCCAAAGTCCCATCGAAAAGCCCTAACTTCTTTCCCTCTGGCAATCGGGAAACCAGGCCGCTTTCTATTTTCACCTCTCTCTGAGGGACATTTTTCCTGCCTAGGGAAGGATTATTTTGGAAAACGCAAAGCTGCCGACTTGAAGCACTGAGACGCTTCCCATAATAGACGCCATTACAATCTGTGCAAATTCCTTTTCTGGCACCATATTCCTTCGAATCAACTGATCCCTTTGCTAAACGCCGGCAAGTCTCCAGCTCCTCCGGTGTAACGGTCAGCCAAGGGCTGCCATATCCGCTGACTGGAGCTGCAGCATTTTCAACTCTTTTTGTCTGTTTCAGAACTGCCTCTAATGTCTCAGAATCCTTTAGTTTTCCCCCTTTTCTCTTATACCAGGTCGTCCATGGGACGGGATATGTAGTTTCGATGCTCCCCTTTTTCAAAATCAAAAGGGCGGGCTTGTTGACAGCGCCCTCAAATGGCTTAAGTGGAGTG
Source organism: uncultured Eubacterium sp. (assembly GCA_900551775.1). GTDB lineage: Bacteria > Bacillota > Clostridia > Peptostreptococcales > Anaerovoracaceae > Senimuribacter. The sequence continues at coordinate 2,281 of URXI01000155.1, forward strand.
AAGTCATGAACTGCTTTCACTTCAAACTTGACCTTTTCATCGCCAGGCAGCTGAAATTGCCGAAATCCTTCCGAAGATTCTGTTTTAAATACACTGCGTGTAATCAACATGGCCAATGTGCCTTCAAGACGGAGCCACTTCTCTGCAGAAGCATATAGCACCATCGTAGAAACATCTGACTCCACACCGCCATAAAATTTGTCAGATGAAAAAAGACCATAGGCTTTGCAGAAATCCTTGATGGTTTCTCTATATACAGGAGGCAGAGACGACCATTTCAGCCACGGCGGATTCCCAACGATGATATCAAAATCCTTTAGCATCGCAGAAGAAAGAGGAATTCTGAAATCTTCCGTGTCCAGATAGTATGTATAAAAGTCGCCGTCTCTTTGGGGAGAAAAAATAGCATCGCTAAGATATACAGGAATTTCCAAATGATCCACTTCTTCTAAATAGGCTTCTATTGCAATCAGATAGTTCGTTCTCGCCGTAATAACCGCCAAAGGATTCAGGTCAATGCCATAGATATGGGAAACGAGATGACTGACGATTTCCTGTGGTGAGCAGTTCTTTTTTTTGAGTTCGGCAATTGTCCGGTTCAGCAGTAATACCAAAAAAGTCCCCGATCCGCAGCTGGGATCCAATATCTTGTCTCCAATTTGGTACCCGCTTCTGTCAATCGTATACTGAGCCATCCAGTCCGGCGTATAATACTCACCCAGGTCATGGCGCATCGCTTTTGACATCAATCCCTGGTATAATTCTTTTAGCAAATCTCTCACGGCTTCTGGTTTTAAAACGCCTGTCGATGGCTCATAGTTACTTAGAGTGTCCGTGACCAGCTGCTTCATTGCCGTCTCAATGTCCGTGTTCCATTCGCTGATGTACCAGCAAAAGAAATCACCTTCCATGAAATTCGAAACGCCCAGGTCTCGGAACTCGCTGCCATTCTCAATGGTCCGGGAAATATCCAGCAAAGGCTTGCCATTATAAACTTCCGCCGCTACTGTATATTGTTCATGTCTTCTTGCTTGAAGAATCATGAGCGCTATATGTTTGATATAGATTGCGTAAACGGTGTGCAGCAGAAAGACAAAGGCACTGCACTGATCTTCCTTTAGTTCAATGCCGTATTTAGCAGCCTCCCGGATGACGGATTCACTTCCATGTCCAAAATTAGAGACCTGCCCAAATAGCCTGGACCATTCTTTGAAGAACATCTCTGTACGAATGCTCCGTCGAGCTTTAAGCGCATCCCATAGAGCGCAGACGAGGCTCCGCGTAATCTGACTATCCGGCCCCAGATCACGCAAAAGATTCTCGCTGATCAACGCCTTGTGCCGAGTCGCATTGGCAATCTGGATAAAGCGGATCATTACTTCATCGGATAGATCGTACGGTCCGTCACTCACCAGACTGCCTTCGCCTGTTTTGCGAAAAAATCCCATCTGCATTCCATCAAAGAGTACGCCGTAAATTTTATCTTCCGTCGTATTGTATTTTTCTGCCAGGTCCGGAAGATATTTTGACTTCTCACAAGCAAATCGATGAAAATTCACCTGCAGCAGACCTGCCTTCTTGTATTCAATACAGAGTTCCTGAAACAACGCATCAATTGCGCCAGATTTCACTTGAACCTCGTAGTTAGCCGTATATTCAATTCCTATAGCAGCTAATTCTTCAACAAAAATATGCTCGCATATTACGCGCACATCCTCCTCCTTGAAGAACCTTGCCTGCATCTGACTGATTCTCTCCACAATTCTATGTGCAGCTTCTTTCATCATAATGTATCCCGCTTTCCTCTGTACAATTCTTCATTTATTATAAAGGAACCCACTTAGAATAGCAATCCATTTTCTTGTGTACCTATTATACCACTCCCGCCCTAAAAGAACAAGTGTTCTTTTCGTTTTATTAAATCCTCTTTGTGCGCACAGAGCAAAAAGTGCTGTGAGAGAGTTTCTCTACACAGCACTTTTTGTATATCATATGGACTTACTATGGCATGTATCTTCATTCTGATAACAAAGGGTGCCTGCGAAATCTGGAGAAAGTCCAGCCGTCGCCAGTCTTTTTCACACCGCAGTCTCTGTGCAGCGGGCAATCCTCCAGCACCTCGAAGACAGCCAAATCCGAAATGTGGTGTGCTCTCACGTTGGTGCTCATATAAGCGCCTACCGCCGTTTCATCAGCAACCTCCGTGGTCCAATCCAGCGCCGTAATTTCCGGGTTCCGAATGCCGTAGTTGGCTGTCCGTGGTTTTTCATTGGTATCAATCCAATAGAAGACCACATCCTCGTATTTATCAAGTCTGAACAGATCCGGGAACCAACGCTGTGCATACTTGTAGAAGCGGTCTGCAAATTCCAGATTAAGAGTGCGGATTTCCCGGTCGCTGTTGATAGCGTCGCAGACCTTTGATCTGATTCTGCTTCCGATTTCCATCATATGTGCAGCGTCGCCCCTGTACCAGACATACCCGTAATAAAAGGCTCTCGGCACCCAGAAGCTCTTGTACCACGGCGAAATATAACCGGAAAACGGCTGGCACAGCTCGTGACCCTCAAACCCGTGATTATCGGTGATCACGTCAAAGAGATATTCTTCCCAAAGCTTGCCGAGCAGCCTGGCCTCCCCGTATATGCTATGCGGGTTATCAAAATCCTTGCGGAATTCAAAGCCTGCACTGTTGTAACGAGCCGGATGGCAGAGCCACTTCGGATGCTTCCTCTGCACCTCACAGTGGAGCATGCCGCCGTCGATATTGATAAAAGGCACCAGGATCACGTTGACCTTCTCGCGCACCTGCGCCATATCACCCAGCAGGCGATCCAGCAAACGGAACGTAGAATTCAGGCTGCTGGACTCATTGCCGTGATGACGCGCCGTAAAGGCGGCGGAGATTCGCTCACTTTTCAGCTTGTTATGTCCATAGCATACGCCTTTGCTGCGGCAGATACAGGAAATCGCAAAGATTTTCCTACCTTTATATGTCGTTTCAGCTGGTATGATCTGTACATGCTCCATGCCTTCATAATAGCGGAGCAGCTCCAGATACTGCTCGTAATCTACAACTTGATTTTCCAGCAAATCAACCCTGTCTGCCTCACTGAGGGTGGATGCCGTCTTCTGGTGTTTTGGGATTTGAACCTCTGCAATTTCACCTGCACTCTCCATGCGGATGGTCACAGGATGCTGCCAATAAAAGTCGATGATGCCTTTCTTTACCATCTCGTCCAAAATCTGCAGCTTATGAAGAGCCCGAGCATCGTCAGTTTCTATGGATTGGCACAGTACCCCTTCTTCAAAGGTGAGTCTGCTGCTCCTGAGAGTTACAGTCTTTTCAACGATCGGTACGTCTCCTCCCGGACCAAACACCTTCGCGCCGTCGGTCAGATCTTCATAGAGAATGACTTCAATTTCTGTATCCATACCTTTTCGAATCTCCGGCTCCGGCATAATCAGTCCTATATTGTCTAGCTCAGAGCCGCATTCCCGTTCCCCATAGGTTTTGAACCAGTCCAGCAGGTAGAAATAGAGATCCTCCTGCATAGCTTCTATGGTGGAAATGCGTTCCTGGCGATAACCCAGGTCAAAATCCATCTCGCTCATGGAGATGTTGATCTGCAGACGGTTGAACAGCGGCTGTGCCGCCACCAGGCCGGATGTCCCATAGCGCCCCAGCAGACAGGCTTCCAGTTTAGGAATGATCTTTTCCTCGAGAATCTGCCAGACCTTTTCCGTGTCACTTGCAATATGCTTATCCAAAACCGTCCTTCCGTTGATACGGGCTGACAGCCAGCCACAAGTCACGTGGGTTCGTCCGATCTGCGGATATTTCTCTATGTATTTCTTCTGTACGTATTTTACGTCAAAGTCGTCCTCGTAGATCAAGGCGCCATCTTCGTCAAAGCAGGTCAGGACATAGGTGTGAGGCAGCGCGTCGTCACGGATAAAGGTCACCTGCGCAGACGGTATGGACAGCTTCTCCTGCAGCAGCTCGTCGACAGGAAACAGTTCCTGCAGCCAGCGGGTCGGAATATCAAAAAATTTCAGAGAATCATCTCTGTGTCTGCCATAATTAGGCGTTGACTCGTCTTCAAACGTATCGTCGCCTCTCTCATTGAGCAGATAAGGAAAACGGATTTCCACTGCCGCTACCCGTTCAGACCGGCCCGACTCCTTCAGTGCAGGCAGTACCCGCTCCTCGATCCAGCTGTAGCCGGACTTAAAGGAGCGCAAAATCTCTATACGGCCGATACCGGCGCCCTTTTTCCGCAGCATCCTTTCTATTTCTCTTTCCAGGGACCTGCGCACATCTGTATCTTCACTGAGCCGTCCAAATAAGTCCACCACGTCTCCCGGCTTTACAGCGGGCAGCACTTCGTCACAAAAAGCTGACAAAAAATCACGGCCTTCCCAGCTGCACCGATAATGATCGCGATAGACTTCCTTTCCATCGTTAAAATTTAGCAGATGGGCCTCACCCCATTTTTCATCCAGGAAATGTTCCAGCCCTTTCCTGTCCACCATGGCCCTGGTATATTCTCTGGTGACCAAAGCCGAAGGCTTCGCTTCTTTTCCGTCATACTGGCAGATTGCTTCCAATGCCTGCCCGATTTCGTTTTTTGCAGAAAGAATCGCTTCCAGATCCGAAAGAAGGGGAGAATCAAAGGGGTCTTTTTCCTCTGCTGCATAATCCTCGGCTAGCGCTGCCAATGTCTGCGGCTGTCCTGAAAAGGTCAGATTGCCTTCTCTGTTTTCGATGGCGCCTGTTCCCTCTGCCAGCCTGAATTTTACATTTCTGCAGCCAGGCTGTTCCTGCTGAACTCCATATGGCGAAATGGTCTCGTAGTTTTCAAGGGCAAGGCGCAGGGCCGTACAGAGCACCGCCTCAGGACAGGCCGCCGCCTCTTCATCTGCGACAATGCGTACATCCAGATTCTGCCGGAAATGATGCTTTGCCTCTTCGTAAGATTTAGAAATTCCCCATTCATTCCTGTTCGGACAGCAAAGGGAAAAAGTCACGGTCCCGCCTTCAGACGTTCCAGTAATCTCTTGTACTTGCAGCGTCTTCCCATCTACGGTCAAAGCAGTCAGACACTGCAGCGCCCTTTCTTCCAGGTGGTCCTGCAGGCTTTTGTCCCTGCCGTCATAGGGATAGCAGGTGGCAAAATATGTGATGCCTCGTTCCAGATCCTCCTGGCAGGATGCCGAGATGCAGACACCGCCGCCAGCCAGCCTGATTTCACAAAAGCCCGCCGCAACCTCCCCGTCAATTCTGATGGTGAGGGCATCCTCAGGACCATCTCCCGTAAGGGGCAGCGCCATACCTGCAAGCTCCACGCCGAGGCGGGCTGCCACATCGATGTAAAGGCGCAGCAGTGCAGGAGAAGGACCCTCTTTGATATGAAAAATTCCCGTTCTGTTTACAGTCAATCCGTCCAGGATTTGCAAAAACCCTGTCTCTGAAAAAACATTTGATAGACACCTGATCATTTCAACCTCCTTAAATCAGATGACATGCAACATAATGTCCATGCCCCGCATCTTTCAGCTTCGGCGCTTCTTCCCTGCATATGCCCATGCATTTCTTACAGCGCCCTGCAAACTTGCATCCTTCTTTGACGTCAATAGGGCTGGGCACGTCTCCCTCCAGCAGAATTCTCTGCTTTGCCCTGGTCTTTACAGGGTCTGCCAAAGGAATCGCTGACAGCAGCGCCTGGGTGTAAGGATGAAGCTGGTGTGCATAGAGTTCATCGCTTTCAGCAAGTTCCACGATGGCGCCCAGATACATGACAGCCACCCTGTCCGAAACGTGCTTGACAATTCCCAGATCGTGAGCGATGAACAGATAAGTCAGACCGCGGTCCCTCTGCAGGTTCAGCAGCAGATTGATGACCTGCGCCTGAATCGAAACGTCCAATGCCGAAATCGGCTCGTCGCAGACGATGAATTCCGGGTCTATGGCGAGAGCTCTGGCAATGCCGATCCTCTGTCTCTGTCCGCCAGAGAACTCGTGGACGAAGCGGCTGGCATGCTCTTTGTTGAGGCCCACCGTGTTCAGCAGCTCTACGACCCGCTCTTCCCTCTCTTTGGCATGATACATCCCGTGGATTTTCATCCCTTCAGCGATAATCTCGCCTGCAGTCATGCGAGAATCCAGCGACGCGTAAGGATCTTGGAAAATCATCTGTGCCTTCTTCGTAAATTTCAGATACTCGGGCCGTTTCATATGGGTGATGTCCCTGCCGTCGTATAGAATCTGTCCGCTGGTAGGCGGAATCAGATGCATGACTGTCTTTCCCGTGGTGGATTTGCCGCAGCCGGATTCTCCCACAAAGCCCAGGGTCTCACCCCGCCTGATGGTAAAATCCAGCCCGTCCACTGCCGTGAGCACCTGGCGGTTTCCCACATCAAAACACTTTTTCAAGTTTTTTACTTCCAATAACACATTGTCCTGCATCTATTTCACCTCCTCTCTGGTAATCGGATTGATGACAGAAGGCGAAAACTCGTGATGCAGAAAGCAGCAGGCAGTGTGACCTTCCCCAATCTCAAAGGCGGGCGGCCTGTGTTCATGACAGACTGCCATCGCGTAGCTGCATCTGTGTTTGAAGGGGCATCCCGTAATCTCCGCATGGAGGTCCGGCGGCGTTCCCTTGATACTGATCAGTGCCTCCTTGTTTTTCTGGTCCGCCTGGGGAATGCTGCCCAAAAGCCCCCAGGTATAAGGATGGGCGGGATGATAAAAAATGTCTTCACAGTTACCGCTTTCCACGATGCTGCCGGCGTACATGATCATGACTCTGTCCGCCATCTCCGCAACGATGCCCAAGTCGTGGGTAATGAGCAAAATCGCTGTGTTCAGCTTCTCTTGCAATTCTTTCATCAATTCCAGGATCTGCGCCTGAATGGTAACATCCAGGGCAGTCGTCGGCTCATCGGCAATGAGCAGTTTGGGATTGCAGGCCAGGGCAATCGCAATGGAAACGCGCTGCCGCATACCGCCGGAAAATTCGTGGGGATACTGATTTACCCGTCTCTCCGGCTCTGGAATCCCTACCAGCCTCAGCATTTCTACCGCTTTGGTTATGGCTTCCCGC
>URXI01000156.1 GCA_900551775.1 uncultured Eubacterium sp.
GGCCTTTTGCTTCACATCCCGGTTCGACTTTTTCGACCGTTACTTGCGCTTTTTATGATATCGGTATCTCAGCTCACTTCCTCAGCCTGACAACTGGGCAGGAAGATCAAAGGAGCTTTTGTCTTTGCCGCTTCTGTCAAAAACGTCAGCTCATATTGATACCCTTTCCCCTCTGTTGACAATGCCATATCAAAATATTTCTGCGGAATACCCCGCAGCTTGCTCGCGACGTCTTCACAGGTGATCCCCGTTGCTAGTCTGAAACGCAGGGATGCGATATGGTTTTTCAGCCGATAGGCCAGCGGAACTTCCTTCCTCTTCAGATTCCTGGTGCCCAGTATGATGCTGTCAGCATTCTCCGCAAGCTGCTCGCAGACGCGAAAAACGGCTTCTGCTCCGTACCACCCGTCTTCATCTGTCGTAACGATGCCTGCCAGCTGCCCGCCTTGTTTCATCGCATAGCGCATACCTGTCTTAATCGCCATGCCTCTGCCCAGCTTATGCCTGTGATGCAGGACGCAGGCTCCCGTCTCCTCTAACATCTGAAAAATCCTCGTATAGACGATATCCTCCCCACAACCGTCATCCACAACGACTACCATCGTCTCTTTCCTCTGAACCAACTCCTGTACAAGCTTCACCAGCTTTTCGTCAGGGCAGTCAGAGGGAATAATAATCCCAATTTTCATAATATCTACCTCCCTTTTGGCCGGCTTGCCAGCAGCCGACAGGTATACCATACACCTTTTTCTTGAACGTTATGTGGAGGCGATGTGAATGAAAATTCATTTCTATTTTGCTAATTTTTTGTACAGGGTGATTGTCGTCGCCACGCCGGATAATCCGCCGCAGATGATGGCCGTCACCACGTTGCCCATGACGTTGCCGCCTACAGAATCCGGCACGCCTTTTTCTCCGATGATCAGACCGATGACTAAGGCGGTCAGCACTGCGCTTGCGATTGCGCCGATTACAAAATTCTTAATTGCATCTTTTCCCATTTTCTCTTCCTCCGTTTTTAAAAGTGATCCTTTTCTTCCTTATATAGATCCGGCAAAATCGTCGCCAGATGACCAAACTCTTTCAAATTGTGAGCAAACAGTCCCATCGGCACTTCAACTGGAACGCGCACACCGTCGGGCACCAGCTTGACCACCTGTCCATTCACCAGCCCCCAGCCGATCCAGAATCTGCTGCGAAGCTCGATGCCGCCTTCGATCTCTCTGACCATGTGGGTCATGACCGCTGCCACACCCTGTCCTGGCACGGGTCCGTGTCCATTGGCACACATCATAGTCGCACAGGCCTTCGTGCCGACCTTGGATTCGTCATATCCCAGTTCATGGGGATATCTGAATTCCAGAATCAAATCGTCGGGTCCCGCTCCGATATCTTCGCGGACGATATGTACCGTACCCCAGGTTTTCTCCCTCATCGGCACCTTCGGATCCAATACTTTTTCTGGCATCTGCTGTCTCGCAAAGAAGTGGTCCTCAGGATCCCAGATACGATATCTCATATCCTCAAGACCGTGCCATGCAAACCACCATTCGAACATTTCCGGCGTCACCCCCGGCATCTCTGTCTTGTTGGCAAGATAGGCGCTGCCGTCATCCATGACACAGTAGCCGATTTCGCATGGGAGATATCCCGGCTCAAAGAGCTTGTTTCTGTCTTCGATTTTCAGGGCAAGAGAAGGGTCAATAGGTCCCGCCTCCAGAACTGCGATCTTCTCTGCCGGAATCGGTGTGATCGGTAAATCATAATATTTGGCATAAGAGAGTTTTCGCTCTTCCGCCGTCAAAACTGGTCTCTGACTCATACATATTACTTCCTTTCGTTTTCTGATGGCATATACTAAAGCAAGCGCCGTGCCAAAATCAGAAACCTCTGAAATTCAATGTTTTCAATTTTCTGCCAATGACAGGTTGTATATTTTTTGAACACATGTTAAAATAACATCTAATAAAAATTGTACAGCGAGGCTTCTATGAACACGATTCATCTGACAAAAAAAGAAATAAATACCCGCGGCGGCATCCTGGACGAACTGATGAACAAACTCTTTGACGTTTCCATCCTCATCGACGCGGACTGCAAGATCGTTCACATCAGCGAAAGTTCTTACAAAGACATGCCCAAAGGCACCAATGTCATCGGGCGCGACATCACTGTCCTCGACAACATCTCTCCTTTCCGGGAAGTCATCAGGACGGGCAGAGCCGCAACCGGCCTGCTGCTTGAAATCTACGGGCGCAAGTGCGTCTCCAATATCTTTCCCATTGAAGAGGACGGTCAGATCATCGGCGCCATCGGCACCATTGTCTTCCGCAATCTGCAGAGAGTCAAGCGCATGTTCGCAGGCAGCGACAACACCGATCCGGGCGGTTTTGGCGAAATCTACAACAATATCTCCCGCGTCGAAAACGGTTATACCTTTTACGATTTTATCGGAGAGGATCCTACGGTCAAAGACCTGATTGAGAAATCAAAGAAAGCCGCAGGCAGCAGCCTGCCTGTTTTGATCATCGGCGAGACCGGTACCGGTAAGGAAATCATCGCCGGCGCGATTCATAACAGCAGGTATAGTGAACGATATGCCCCCTTTGTAACCATCAACTGCACGGCCATCCCCGAAAATCTGTTGGAGTCGGAGCTCTTCGGCCACGAAAAAGGCGCCTTTACGGGAGCAGATACGGCAAAGCCCGGCAAATTCGAAGTGGCGGCGGGCGGCGACATCCTGCTGGACGAGATCGGCGACATGAATCTGTTCATGCAGTCCAAGCTGCTGCGCGTGCTGGAATCCAAAGAGTTCGAGCGGATCGGCGGCAGCAGGATCATCCCTCTGCAGGCAGGCATCATCGCTTCCACCAACAAGAACCTCTTTCTCCTCAGCGAAGAGAAAAAATTCCGTTCTGACCTCTACTACAGGCTGAATACCATAGAGCTGTTCATCTCGCCTCTGCGCAGGCGTTCAGGCGATATCCCCCTGCTGCTGGATCACTTCTGCGACGAACTGGAAACAAAACTGAACCTGACACAAGGCGCCCGCAGGCTCCTCACTGGTTATGTCTGGCCGGGTAACGTGCGGCAGCTTCGCAATCTGACCCAGCGGCTGGCGATCTTTTATGAGGACAAGCAGATTACGGAAGAGGACATCGCCCAGGAACTGCGGGTCGGACAACGCACCTATAACGAGGCCTTCGCTTTTACAAAGGACGACGAGTCCACGCCTCTATCCGTCATCGAAAATACGGAGCGGAGTGCCATTTTGATCGCCATGCGCAATCAGAAAAACAATATCTCCGCCGCAGCCAGAGAACTTGGACTCAGCCGCGGCACCCTGTATAACAAATTGAAAAAATATGGATTGGATCAGAAAAGTTAAGTGTATAAATATACCGAAATCTATGTTACAATGTACGAGAAGAAAGGAAGGACTATGGACAGCAGAGTCGCTTTAATTTCAATTATCCTCAAAGATTCTGGCTCCGTGGAGGAACTCAACGATATTCTCCATCAATACAGCCAGTATATCATCGGACGGATGGGCATTCCTTATCGTGAGAAAAATATTCACATCATCAGCGTGGCTGTGGATGCACCTTCTGATGTGATCAACGCCCTCTCCGGCAAAATCGGCAGAATCAGCGGAATCAGCAGTAAGGTGGCCTATGCCAATGAATAGACATCTGATTGACAAACTGGCCGGCGGCGGAGAACTGACCCGTCAGGAACTGAGAACATTAATTATCGACGACAGCGCCCAAACAGCCGCCGATCTGGCGGAACGGGCAAATGCAGTCAGAGAACAGGTTTACGGCCGCCAGGTATTCATCCGCGGCCTGATTGAATTCACCAATTACTGTAAGAACGACTGCTACTATTGCGGCATCCGCAGAAGCAATCATTTGGTCAGACGCTATCGCCTGACCGAAAGCGAGATTTTGGACTGCTGCCAGAATGGGTACGATCTGGGCTTTCGCACCTTCGTCCTGCAAGGCGGTGAAGATCCTTATTGGACGGATCACCGAATGTGCCGGTTGGTCAGCACGATTCGAAAGGGTTATCCCGACTGCGCCATCACCCTCTCCATAGGAGAGCGGAGCCGCGAGAGCTATCAAAAGCTCTTTGACGCTGGTGCAGACCGTTATTTATTGCGCCACGAGACAGCGAATCCCGATCATTACAGCAAGCTTCATCCAGCAGAGATGGATCTTTCAAGCCGTCTTAACTGTCTGCAGAACCTACGGGACATCGGCTTTCAGACCGGCTGTGGATTCATGGTCGGCTCCCCCTATCAGACCATCGACAACCTGGCTGAAGACCTATTGTATATTAAGCATTTCACACCCCAGATGGTCGGCATCGGGCCCTTCCTGCCGGCGGCAAATACGCCCTTCGAAGGTGAACCTGCCGGTTCCAGCGAGCTAACAATCAAGCTGCTCAGCATCGTCAGGCTGCTGCATCCGAGAGTTTTGCTCCCCGCGACCACTGCCCTGGGCACGGCAAAGAAAGATGGTCGGGAGCGGGGAATCCTTGCAGGCGCCAATGTCATCATGCCGAACCTGTCCCCTCTTGAGGTTCGGGAAAAATATCTCCTCTATAATGGCAAGATTGCCACTGGAGATGAGGCTGCAGAAAGTATCCGTCATCTGACCGCCTCCATGGAAAAAATCGGCTACGAAATAGTCACCGCACGCGGCGATTATATATAAATCACTAACGGGAAAGTTCCTCTCGCAGGACCTGACCCGAAAGAAAGGAAAAGAAAAATATGTACGATCCAAAATCACTAAAAGCAGAAGAATTTATCTGTCATGACGAGGTCATGGAATCCCTGGCTTACGCCGACGAAAACAAAGATAACAAAGAACTGATCAGACAGATCTTAGACAAGGCTGCCCTGCGCAAGGGAATCAGCCACAGAGAGGCTTCCGTCCTGCTCGCCTGTGAAGACGAAGAAATCACCAAGGAAATCTGCAGCCTGGCAGAACAGATCAAGAAAGACTTTTACGGCAACCGTATCGTCATGTTCGCGCCTCTGTATCTGTCCAACTACTGTGTCAACGGCTGTGTCTACTGTCCATATCATCACCAGAACAAGCACATCGCCAGGAAAAAACTGACCCAGGAAGAAATCAGAAAAGAAGTCATCGCCCTGCAGGACATGGGTCACAAGAGACTTGCCCTGGAAGCCGGTGAAGATCCGGTCAACAATCCGATCGAATACATTTTGGAGTGTATCAAGACCGTCTACTCCATCAACCATAAAAACGGCGCCATCCGCCGTGTCAACGTCAACATCGCGGCGACCACCGTAGAAGAATACAAGATGCTCAAAGACGCAGGCATCGGTACATACATCCTGTTCCAGGAAACCTACCACAAGGAAAGCTACGAGAAGCTCCATCCGACCGGACCAAAGCACAACTATGCATGGCATACGGAGGCCATGGACAGAGCCATGGAAGCCGGCATCGACGATGTGGGCCTGGGCGTTTTGTTCGGTCTGGAAATGTACCGCTATGAGCTGGCGGGACTTTTGATGCATGCAGAACATCTGGAGGCGGCACAGGGCGTGGGACCTCACACCATCAGCGTACCGAGAGTCAGACCTGCCGACGACATCGACCCTGACGACTTTGACGCCGGCGTCGACGGAGGCCTCACCGACGACCTCTTCGCGAAAATTATCGCCATCATCAGGATCGCCGTGCCATACACCGGCATGATCATGTCCACCAGAGAGAGCCAGGAAATGCGGGCAAAAGCGCTGCACCTTGGAATTTCCCAGATCAGCGGCGCTTCCAAGACCAGCGTCGGCGGCTATGACGAGCCGGAACCGGAAGAAGAAAATTCCGCCCAGTTCGAAACCGATGACAAGAGAACTTTAGACGAGGTGGTCAAATGGCTCATGGATATGGGCTACATTCCGAGCTTCTGCACCGCCTGCTACAGAGAAGGCAGAACAGGCGACCGTTTCATGACGCTGTGTAAGAACGGGCAGATTCAGAACTGCTGCCACCCTAACGCACTGATGACTCTGAAGGAATACCTGGTAGACTATGCAAAACCAGATACCAGGACTGTCGGCGAAGCCCTCATCGACAAGGAGCTCACCAACATCCCGAAAGAAAAAGTCCGCCAGATTGCGGAGACATACATCAAGGAGATCGAAGATGGCAAGAGAGACTTCAGATTTTAATAAGACCCCAAGTGCAAACAGACTGCACATCAGTTTCTTTGGCAGACGCAACGCTGGAAAATCCAGCGTTGTCAACGCTGTCACGGGACAGGATCTGTCTATCGTGTCGGAAGTAAAAGGCACTACCACAGACCCGGTCAAAAAAGCCATGGAGCTGCTGCCCCTGGGACCGGTGGTGATCATTGACACCCCCGGCATCGACGACGACGGAAAGGTCGGCGGTCAGCGGGTCGCAAAGTCCTATCAGATCCTGAACAAGACTGACGTGGCAGTGCTGGTCATCGACAACTTTGTCGGTCCTGCCGCTGAAGACCTGGAACTGATCGATCTATTCAAGAAAAAGAACATCCCCTATATCGTCGCCCTGAACAAAGTCGATCTGGACATGGAATCCCTCGTCTCTGACGCGGGTGAGGATGCCGGGGAAGCACAGGCTTTCCCAGCCGTCCTGGTCAGCGCCCTGACCGGCCAGGGGATTAAAGAGTTGAAAGAGAAAATTGCAGAAATTGCCAAACCTCTGGAAACCGATAAGAAGGTGATCGGAGACATGCTGCAAGACGGCGACATCGTCGTTCTGGTGACGCCTATCGATGCCTCCGCCCCCAAGGGCAGGATGATCCTGCCACAGGTCCAGACCATCCGTGACATTCTGGATGCCAGCGCCGTCTGCCTGGTCACCCAGGTCCCTGAACTGGCGGGCTGTCTCCGTTCCCTCAAGGAGCCGCCGGCCCTGGTCGTCACCGACAGCCAGGCCTTTCAGCAGGTAAAGGAAATTGTACCGCAGGACGTGCCTCTGACGTCCTTTTCCATTCTCTTTGCACGCTTCAAAGGCATCCTGGACACGGCTATTCACGGCGCCCATTATCTGAACCAGCTGGAAGACGGCGACACCGTTTTGATCTCCGAAGGCTGCACCCATCACAGGCAGTGCGAGGACATCGGCACCGTCAAGCTGCCCGGCTGGATTGAAGAATACAGCGGCAAGAAACTGCTCTTCGAGTTCACCAGCGGCGGACAATTCCCCCAGGAATTATCAAAATATGCTCTGGTGGTCCACTGCGGCGGCTGCATGCTGAACGAAAGAGAGATGGTGTACCGGCAGGCGCTGGCCGAAGAACAGGGTGTGCCTTTCACCAATTACGGCACCCTGATCGCACACATCAACGGAATTTTAGATCGAAGCCTGGAGATTTTTTATGAATAGTATAATCAACAGCAAGCGCATCGTCATCAAAGTGGGGACCTCCACTTTGACCCATCCCAGCGGAAAAATCAATATTCGCCACATCGAAAACCTCTGCAAGGTCATCGCGGACCTTGAGAATGCCGGCAAGGAGATCACCCTGGTCTCCTCTGGCGCCATCGGGGTCGGTGTCGGAAAGCTGAACCTGGCTGCCCGTCCGGACGAAACCAGCAAGAAGCAGGCGCTGGCTGCCATCGGCCAATGTGAGCTGATGTTCATGTACGACAAATTCTTTGGCGAATACAACCATACCGTGGCACAGGTCCTGTTGACTGCGGACGTCGTTGACAGCGATATCAAGCGGCAGAACGTGCAGAACACCTTTGCAGAGCTGATCGACATGGGCATCATCCCCGTCGTCAACGAGAATGACACCGTGGCAACCGATGAGTTAGAAGGAAATAACTTCGGCGACAACGATACCCTTTCCGCCATCGTGGCAAAGCTGATCAACGCCGATCTGCTGGTCATCCTCACCGATATCGACGGGCTTTATGACAAAGACCCTAGAAAATACAGCGACGCCAGACGCATCGCTGTGGTAGAAAAAATCGACGAAGAGATCGAAGCCCTGGCGGGCGGCGCCGGTTCCCTCTTCGGCACCGGCGGCATGACCACCAAGGTCAGCGCAGCCAAAGTATCCACCGAAGCAGGCATTCCCTGCTGCGTCATCAAGGGAGATCAGCCTGCCAATCTCTACACCCTTTTCGACGGACAGAATATCGGAACCATTTTTAAAGCCGGGAGGTAAACATCATGACCAAATTAGAGCAAATGGGCGCTCTGGCAAAAGATGCAGCCAGAACCCTCAGAACCCAAAGCGCATCAGAAAAGACAGCGGCTCTGGAAAGCATCGCCGCCGCCCTTCGTGAAAATACGCCAGACATCCTCGCGGCAAACGCCCTGGATGTAGCCGCCGCCGAAGGAAAGCTTTCTCCCTCTATGATCGACAGGCTCGCCCTCTGCGAAGAACGTGTCGAGGCTATGGCAGACGCCGTCATGGCGGTTTCAAAGTGGCCCGATCCTGTGGGCAGGGTTTTGGAAGCGAGAGATCTTCCAAACGGTCTTCACGTGGAGAAGACTTCCGTTCCCTTAGGGGTCTTGGGCATCATCTTTGAGGCTCGTCCCAATGTGACCAGCGACTGCGCCGCACTCTGCATCAAGGCAGGCAACGCCTGCATCCTCAGAGGCGGAAAAGAAGCCTTCCACTCCAACTCCGCGATTACGCATGTCATGCGAGAGGCTCTGGCACAGACTGCCCTGCCTAAAGACTGCGTCCAGCTGGTAGAAGACACTTCCCGCGATTCCGCTGCTGAGATGATGGCTCTGACGGAATATCTGGACGTCCTCATTCCGAGAGGCGGCGCCGGCCTGATCAGGTCCGTCGTAGATAACGCCAAAGTTCCCGTCATCGAAACCGGCGTAGGCAACTGCCACATCTATGTGGACAAAGCCGCAGACATCAAAGCGGCCCTGGACATCGTCTTCAACGCCAAGACCTCCAGGCCTTCCGTCTGCAATGCGGCGGAAAAACTTCTGGTGCACAGGGAGATCGCGGCGGCGTTTTTACCTGCCATGGCGGAAAAGCTTGCCGAAAAAAACGTGGAGCTGAGGGCGGACGAAGCTGCCCAAAGCCTGCTGCCTGGCGCCAAGGCGGCTGCCGCAGACGACTGGGGACGTGAATACCTGGACTACGTCATGGGCGTCAAAATCGTGGACAGCATCGACCAAGCCATCGACCACATCGAGAAATATTCTTCCCATCACAGCGACTGCATCGTCACCTCTGACCAGGCTGCCGCAGATATTTTTCTCGCCTCTGTGGATTCTGCCGCAGTCTACCACAACGCTTCCACCAGATTTACCGACGGCGGCGAGCTGGGACTGGGCGCAGAAATCGGCATTTCCACCCAGAAACTCCACGCCAG
>URXI01000157.1 GCA_900551775.1 uncultured Eubacterium sp.
CCGGCGGCGACCCGCTGCTGCAGGGGAAATTCCTCCTTGAGGCAATCAAAAGTCTCCATGCAGTGGGAATTAACAGCGCCATCGACACCAGCGGGACATATTTTGATGAAGATTCGGAGTCTGCGATTGCAGAGACGGATTTAGTCCTTCTCGATATCAAGCATACCGATGGGGCGGTTTTCAGAGAGCTTACCGGGCGCGGACAAGAATCACTGTTCAAGCTGATTGAAGTGGTCAATCGTTTGGAAAAGCCGATTTGGATCAGACAGGTCATCGTGCCGGGGCTGAATGATACGAAAGCGTATATTGAGGCGCTGAATGCGTTTCTGACGGATATTAAGACCATTCGGAAAGTAGAACTGCTTGGATACCACAACATGGCTGAGAGTAAGTATGAGACGCTGGGAATCGAGTATAAACTCAAGGGGCTTGCGCCGATGAGCAATGAGCGGCTGAAGGCGCTGAGTGAGCTGGTTATGACTGTTTAAAATTTTAGGGAGCTGCAAATTTTGCAGCTCCCTTTTTTAGGCATCCATGCTTTTCAAAGCCTCATTATTGTCTTTTTCTCTTCGCTCCAGAATTTTTTCATATTCTTTGTCGCTCATCTTCTCCATGGAGATTCCTGTGAATCCGTAGAGGATGGATATGAGGGGGTTGATCCAGCAGAGGAATGCGTAAGGTCCATATCCGCCTGCGCCCCATTGGTGTACGCCGAGGAAGGTGCTCATGGTAGCGCCGCAGGTGTTCCATGGCACCAGGTTGGATGTGAGCGTCCCGGAGTCCTCCAGGCACCGGGAAAGATTCTTTGGCATCAGTTTTCGATCTTCGTAAGCTTCTCTGAACATGCGGCCCGGCAAAACAAGTGATAGGTATTGATCGCCAGCGATGATGTTCATAAAGATACAGCTGAAAACAGTAACAGTTACCAATATGCCGGTATTTTTTGCTAATTTCAGCAGTGCGCCAGCCAGCGTTCCCAACATGCCTGAAGCGTCCATGATGCCGCCAAAACACATCGCACAGATGATCAGATTGATCGTCCACATCATGGAATTCATGCCGCCTTTCCCATTGATTAAAGCGCCGATATTGTATTCTCCGATAACTGCAGAACTAAAACCTTCGCTGGATGCAGCGGAAGCAAAATCTCCGTTATCCATTTCTAATACTGAGGAAGGGTCCATATGCAGGGTATTGGCAGCCGCTTGAAATACGGAACTGAAATGATCCACACTATATCCGTAATGAAGGATTTGCGGCCAATCGGATAAAGGGATACCTTGAAATATTGAACCGACGATGCAGCCCAGTGCAATTCCACCAATAAGCCCCGGCAGGGCGGGCAGTTTCAGCGCCACAATCAGAATGACCATCAGTGGTGGGATCAGCAGTGCAGGATTGATCTCGAAGTTAGTCAGCAGCGCCGTCTGCATGTCATCTACGATTGCCATATCAGCTTTACCCGATGCCCGCAGGCCCAGAATCATAAAAATAACAAGAGAAATCAATAGTGACGGTGTTACGGTCCAAAGCATGTGTTCGATGTGATCAAAGAGGTCAACCCCTGTCATTGCAGGCGCCAGATTTGTTGTATCTGACAGCGGTGACATCTTGTCTCCGAAATACGCGCCGGATACGATGGCGCCGGCCGTCATGGGAATAGAGATACCAAGTCCTGTGCCAACCCCGATCAAAGCGATACCGATGGTTCCTGCCGTAGTCCAGGAAGAACCGGTAGATAGGGATATGATGCCGCAGAGTATGCAGCTTGCCATCAAAAAGATGGAAGGCTTCAGAATCATCAAGCCGTAATAAATCATAGCGGGCACAACGCCGGCTGATATCCAGGCGCCAATCAGAGAACCTACCGTGAGCAGGATCAGCATTGCCTGCATGGAGCGGTTAATAGAAGACAGGATGCCAGATTCGAGAAATGACCATTTATAACCATTCGCTGCGGCTACAAGTGAAGCAAAGACACAGGAAACAATGAGAGCGATGTGTACTTCGCCGTAATCACATCTAAATGCGTTCCCCAAAACCCTTCCTAATATTCCGAGACAGTACAGCAAAGCGATGAGAGTGAACAAAATTGTCACAGAGCATTGCCACATTGGGATTTTTTTACCCATAAATAAGTCCTCCTTGATAAATGATGTCAAATAAATCCCCGTTGTCCCAATTGCGATCGTATCCCCATACATCGATATACATGTTATATCATGTTTCACCAAATTTTGCAATTACATATGACAGCATTTAAGACAGCAGAAAATATAATGTGATACAATTGCAATAAACAAAACTTTCAGGGAAAGGAGCATGCAAATATGTCAGAAAAGAGGAGAGATAGAAAAGGTCGTATTCTAAGGATTGGAGAAAGTCAGAGAGCAGACGGCAGATACTTATACAAGTATATAGATGCCGTTGGAAGCTCACAATCAGTGTATTCATGGAAGCTGGTTTCTACAGATAGAGTACCAAAGGGGAAAAGAAATTGTATTTCGCTGCGTGAAAAGGAAGCGGAGATACAAAAAGATCTTGCAGACGGCATAGACGCGTCTGGTAAGAAAATGACACTGTGCCAGCTTTATGCAAAACAGAATGCACAGAGAGGTAATGTAAAGAAAAGCACACAGAAACAGCGTGAACAGCTTATGGGGATATTAAAAGATGATAAATTGGGCGCGAGAACGATCGATAGTATAAAATTTTCGGATGCAAAGGAATGGGCTGTCAGAATGAAGGAAAAAGGTTATGCATATCAGACAATTAACAATTACAAACGGTCGTTAAAAGCATCGTTTTACACAGCCATTGAAGATGATTGTGTGAGGAAGAACCCGTTCAATTTTGTATTGAATACCGTAATCGAAAACGATACAAAACCTAGAGAAGCATTAACGGAGGAACAGGAAGAACGGTTGCTTGCCTTTGTGCAACGTGACAGAACATACCGCAAATATTATGATGTGATTATATTACTGCTGAAGACAGGACTGCGTATTTCGGAGTTGTGCGGCTTAACACTTGCCGACTTGGATTTTGAGAACAGGATGATCAATGTAGATCACCAGTTACTGCGAAACAAGGAAGTTGGCTATTACATTGAAACGCCAAAGACGAAAAGCGGAGTGCGGCAAGTGCCTATGAGTGAGAACGTCTTTTGCACATTTCGAAAAATACTGGCAGGGCGAAAAAATGTACAGCAGATAGTGGTTGATGGTTATAGCGACTTTGTTTTTCTCAATCAAAGGGGATATCCTGTAACAGGTGCCTATTATACTCCTACTTTTAGTAACCTGGTTAAAAAGTATAATAAGAGTCATAAGATTACTTTACCGGGTATTACGCCCCATATCCTGCGCCACACCTTTTGTACCCGTTTAGCAAATAAAAACATGAATCCTAAGAATTTGCAATACATTATGGGTCATGCAAACATCAATATCACGCTGAATTTATATGCGCATGTATCGCTGGATGGTGTAAAGGCTGAACTGGTAAGCCTGATCGTATAAGGCGTTTACTATTGTTTTACTACATTTCATGGGGGAAATAGGAGCAATTTATATGCGAATCATGAGGGAATGTGTTTTGAGTGGCAACTATGATGTATATTTTTAACCTTCTGTAAATACGAACATGCACAAAGTAACAAAAAACCCCTACATCTTTAACCGTGAAAGACTTTGGCCTGCTGCACTTCCTTTTTGAGTCAGGAGAGAAGTATAGAGGGCGGTTTACGGGTTGTTTATGATGCAGAAAGCGTTCTGAAAGTGGTAAAAACGTAGTAAATATTTTTTTTATGTAAGCATGTCGATAGAAGTCCGGAAATTGAACGAGCATTTGTCTTTCTATTTTATTTTACTTAATTTTATTAAGGAGGACTTATTATGGGTAGAAAGATTCCTTTATGGCAATGTTTTCTTGTCATCTTAGCAATGGTAGGTTTACTAGTGTACTCCATTTTGGGGGACAGAGCCGGTGAACCGCATATCGGACTTATCGTAGCAGCCTGTGTCGCCGCCATCGTCGGTATCGCAAACGGCTGGAAATGGGCCTATATGGAACAGGGCATCCTGGCAGCGATCAACAGATCTATGCAGGCCTGCCTGATCCTGGCTATCGTTGGATGTATGATCTGCTCCTGGCTGGCAGCAGGCACCATCCCTTCCATGATGTATTTCGGCATCAAGGTTATCAGCCCGAAGGTATTCCTGGTTACAGCTTGTATCCTGTGCTCCATCGTATCCCTGGCGACAGGTTCCTCATGGTCCACAGCAGGATCCATGGGTGTGGCTCTGATTGGTGTAGGAACAGCTCTTGGATTCCCAACAGTTATGACTGCAGGCGCAGTCGTATCCGGCGCATACTTCGGAGACAAGATGTCCCCATTATCTGATACGACAAACCTGGCACCTGCCATGGCAGGATCCACTTTGTTTGACCATATCAAACACATGGTCTATACAACGGGTGTATCTTTGATTATTGCTTTGGTCGCATACACCATCATGGGTTTCATGCATTCCTCATCCAACGAGGTTGACCTGACGACGCTCAATGACATCACGGCATTCATCGAAAGCGCATCAAAGATCAGCGTTGTGGCATTATTGCCACCTGTATTTGTTATTGTAGCTGTTATCCTGAAGTTCCCGGCACTGCCGGCACTTCTTGGCGGCGTGTTTATCGGCGTTCCGTTCATGTTCTGGAACAAAGAATATATTGAACCTGTTTTGAATGATGGCGAGGGAGACACCCTGATTAACAACATTTTCAACATCATGAACAACGGCATCACCATGGGTAAAATTCCTGAAGATGCATCTCCAGTAATCCAGGAGCTGGGCAGCCTGCTCGGCAATGACGGAATGCAGGGCATGTTCTGGACTATCTCCATCATCCTCTGCGCGATGTGCTTCGGCGGCATCGTTGACTGCACTGGCATCATGGGTACTTTCGCAAATCTTCTTCTGAAGGTAGCAAAGGGCAGAGGCGGACTGGTACTGGCAACAGAATTCAGCTGCATCTTCGTAAACGCAATCTGCTGCGACCAGTATTTAGCACTGGTACTGCCAGGCAGAATGTTCAAGGAAGCATTTGAAGACATGAGACTGGCTCCAAAGAACCTGTCTAGATGTCTGGAAGACTCCGGAACCATTACATCCAATTTCTTCCCATGGAACACCTGCGGTGCGACTATGAGAAAGTTCCTCGGCGTAGGCAGCGGTTACATACCATATGCAATTTTGAACTGGATTAACCCTGTTGTATCCATCTTCTTCGGTTTCACTGGCATCACAATGACCAAGATGACAGAAGAAGAATATGCAAAGGTTCTGGAAGAAAGAGAAAAAGAAAGAGCAGAAGCTCTGAAAGCTCTCGAAGCATAAAAATTTATTTTATCGTTAGAAATAGAATAAAATCTATCAAGAATGTTGGGGTAGCTAAAAGCAGCCCCAGCATTTTTATTTTAAAAAAGCGGAGCACTTGATCTACACCTTGTATAGGGAGATTTCTTGCCTTTGCCACAAATATCAGCGTATTACAAACTGTCTGCACCGCCTGCATATCAAACACTTACGGAAATTACTCCTGATGCACAAGGAAGATCTTTCTCTGACCAACTGGATTAGGTATCCCTTACGCCCTTCTTCTAAAAAGACCTTACAGCAGCATACTGTCTACTCAAGGGTGCAACAACCACATCCTGATACAGGGCTTTAAGAAGTTTTGAAAAAGATATTAAACAGTATGCCGTCTTAATGCAAACAAAACAGGGCAGCCATATGCTGCCCGGTCAGCGGATCCCAATTTACCGTCCGGGGACCTATTGTCCAGTTCGACTATTCCATTTAACCCAATTTTCGTTTCTGACAGGTTCGATAATGTACTTCATCACGGCCCCGCCCTGGAGGTCCCTGACCGCCTGCATCTCGTCTTCGCCCATATCATAATCCAGATCCACGATGTTGCTCTTCAGTCTTCCCCTGTAGATCACACCGCTTCTGTCTATGACGGCACATTCGAGGGCTGCATTCCTGATATTGAACGCCGCACTGCCGGCCAGCAGGTTCTGGACCAGTGCCGCCTTGCCGTCCTTTGCTGCCACAGCCAGGCCCCTGTCGACACAATATTGATATCTGGCACGGGAATGCTTCTTCGTAACCATTTCCGAATCGAAAAAAGCCTCATCAAAGCCGTCTCCGATTTTCCCTCTGTAGAGGAGCCCGTACGGCTCCTTATCGTTATCCGTCCTCGTAAAGACTGCGACATGCCCCTTGTGGTTGGTCACTGCCAGAGTCCCGTCCCCGCCCCAGGCGTAGGTCATCTTTTCTGACGCCGGGAACACTCTGGCCGGTCCGTCGGACGTCCAGGTGTCAGCGTCAACCAGCTCCACAAAGTAAGACCCGTCCTTCACAGAGAAGACTGCAAGGTACCTGTGGTCGTCCGACAGGCTCATCTCTACATATTCAGCCTTTTTGTCCAGCGGATAGACCATCGCCATTTCGTCCGGCAGCGGCTTCGGGCTGGGTACGGTGAAGCTTTTTTTACCCTTCCTGATGGTCGCGGTCGCCGATGCCTCAATAGGGAGTTCGTACACCCCATAGCCGTCCCGGATCTGCGAGACATCGACAGGGGCGCCCTTTGCCGTCCTGTTGTTGACAATGAAGAGCATCCTGTTCTTCAGGCCGTACTCAGCAGCTTTTTTTCCGGAGGCAGCTTCCTCCAGTCCCCCGCTGCCTGCTTTGGCGATATCAGGGTGGGTCCAGGTCCTGCCGTCATTGAGGTTCTCCTCCTGGACGGCCATGACCGGGTCGAACTCATAAATGTCCTCACCTGCGCCCAAAGGCTTTTTTACCTCCGTCTTATAGCCCAGGGATTTCCTGTAATCATAATTCTGCACCTTGGAAACCCTGTATTCCTGGTATTCATTCCCGATGACGGGGATCCTGAAGTTTTTGTTCAGGGCCGCATACAGTTCCACATCTTCATCATATGCCGTCCCGTCCTCCTCGGAAAGCTTCCCCCTCGCATCATAGACCTTCAGGCCTGTCAGGGCATTGTCGGAATTATATATCCTGCTGCCGAACTGGAACCGGAAGCTTACGGGGTAAAAGTCCAGGTAATCCCCGAGCTTCACTTTCCCTTCCTCCTCCGCAGCATCCTCCATGACGCGCTGCTGGATCCCCTGATAAAATGCATGTATCTTCTGATCCTGCAGGTCTCCCAGCGGATCGTATTTCAGCTGCGTGTAAAAAGGCACCGCGGACCATCCGGTGAAGCGGATATCGTCATAGACCAGGGTGTCGGCGCTTTTCTCCATTTCGCCCCTTTTGAAAGAGGATTCCGTCCGGTCCGTGCCGTAATCGAAACTGCCGGTCCAGTGGAGGTCTTCTGCTGAATCGGCTCTGAAGCCGGCTGCAAGCCCTTCTGCCGCGTCCCTGTTTCCTGTCACCGTCTCCTCCGTCAGCGTGACCGCGCCGATCCGGCTGTCCACGAATACACAGCCATATACAATCATCCCCACGGAGAGGACTGCCGCCATCGCAAATATAATGATCGATTTTTTCATAACAAACGTCCCCCTCATTACTTCATCTGTTCTACAGCCTTTCTGATGCGGTCCCCCCTGTAATCATATTTTTCCTTTACAATCTCGATCAATGACCTGCCGGACTTTTCGATGTCCTCCACGCTCAGGTCGTCGATGATCTCGCTTTTCCTGATGAGGATCGCCCTGTCGATATAGTCGGCGATCTCTTCAATCAGGTGGGTGGAGATGATGACGGTTTCGTCTTCGTTCAGCACATCGATCAGGACCTTGTAGAAGTCCTCCCTGTTGAACACGTCATTGCCTGCAAACGGCTCATCCATAAATACGTAGTCGGCCCCCTGGCTGATTGCCAGCACCACCTCGAACTGGTTCTGCATGCCCAGGCTGAACTCACTGATCTTCTTTTTTTCCGGCAGTTCAAAGAATTCCATCAGTGCGTCATACCTTTTTTCGTTAAACAGCGGGAACTGCATCCTGTAGAACAGCTTGTGGTCGTCTGCCGTAATGGACGGGAAGAAAGAATGGTCGCCGGTAGCAAAAGACAGCTTGGATATGTTGCCCTCGTCGATCTTTTTTCCATCCAATGTGATTTCGCCATCAAAGGTCACGAACCCCATGATGCATTTCATAAATGTGGTCTTGCCCGCCCCGTTATTTCCAAAGAGGCCGATGACCTGCCCTTTCGGGATCTGCAGATTACAATTGGCAAGGGCGACCTTATCCTTATATTTCTTCGATACGTTTTTCAGTTCAATCATTTTCCGTCCTCCTAATGGAGTTGCCCCAATTCGGAAACGAATTGCTGGGAACTCCTTATGCTTTGGGAGACCTAACCCGATTCAGCGATGC
Organism: uncultured Eubacterium sp.; assembly: GCA_900551775.1. Classification (GTDB taxonomy): domain Bacteria; phylum Bacillota; class Clostridia; order Peptostreptococcales; family Anaerovoracaceae; genus Senimuribacter. The sequence goes on from URXI01000157.1 coordinate 8,414, forward strand.
GGAATCGCTGGTAGGTCCCCTGCGAAGAGTGCAGCACTTTAGTGCGTGGCACTCGACGGCTGCGCCCCGCAAGCGATAGCGAGTGGCTAGGCGCTAGTCGTACTAAAATGGTAAAATATGCGACAGATAATCCGGGTGGAGTGCGATTTCGGGTGTCCCGAGAACGTACACGCCCAGATCGACTGCTGTATGCGCTGCCATGATGACCACGATGAAGAACGCCTGTATGGCAGGCGCCACCCAGATCGTCCTCGGATACTCCTTCCTATTCGGCAGCCGCTTCATCACATATACGCTCTTTGTCTCCTTATTGTAGTATTCGTAATTCCAATATGCCTGGAGGAAGAGCGCCAGCAGGATGGCTGCGATGTATCCGTAATAGGTGTGTGCCTGCATATCCCAGAAGTAGGGCATCTTCACGGCAGCATCTATGGTCACCCCCTTGATGCTTTCATTGATTACGTCCAGCCGCATGAGGAATCTGCCAAAGAAAAGGAGATGCTCTGCCATCCCTATGCAGATGCAGACACCGAAGAAGAAGTTGGCCCTTTCCAGGTTGCTCCCCAGCGGCATGAACCTGCGTCTCAGCCGGGCCGGGTTCAGCTTTTTCAAACCCTTCCCTACGTCACTTTCCGTGCCTCTGCCATACCGCTGCAGCTGGGATGTTCCATAGGTTTCAGCTGCACTGCTGACTTCAAGGCGGGCGTTTTCATCAAATTCCGTACTGTCCATGTCCATGATCCCTATGTACTTGTTGACCATGAACGGGTCACCTTTGGGGCGTTTCTCCCGGGAGATCACATCCCCGAAGGCGAAGGCGCCGTAAAAGGCCACCAGCAGGATGGCGAGGAGTATATAGCTGTTCTCCGACAGGTAGGTCCAGACAAGGAACATGGGCGCAGCCACCAGCGTCACGCCTGCTGACTGCCTCCCGTTATGCCAGCCGAAATAGCAGGACCTGGC
>URXI01000158.1 GCA_900551775.1 uncultured Eubacterium sp.
GTGTCTCTATTTTCTGTCTCTCAATACGACAATGACGGATATTCTTTCGGTACTGCGAAAGATGCATTGTCCTGCACTGCTTGTAGAATTGATGCTCTTGATCTATCGTTATATCTTTGTTCTGCTGGACGTGGCATATTATATCTCAACATCACAGAACGCCAGGCTGGGGCACAAGAATCTCAGCACATCCATCAAATCTTTCGGGGGCATGGTGCAGGCGCTTTTTATCCGCGCCATGAAACGTTCCAGGAACCTCTATGACGCCATGGAAGCCCGGTGTTACGATGGAGAAATCAGAGTGCTGGAAGAAAATCATGAAGTCAGCAGACGAAATATTGTAATGATTGTAATATTTGAACTCGTTCTCTTCGGGTTCACCGTGTTTATAAAGATGCAAGGATAGGAGTTCTGATGAAAGACATCATTATCAAAACCGACGATTTATATTTTTCCTATGATGACGAAAAGAGTTATTCTCTCAACGGCATGAGTCTGGAAATTGAAAGAGGAAAGAAGGTCGCCTTTATGGGGGCCAATGGTGCAGGGAAATCTACTTTTTTTCTCTGCCTCAACGGGATTCACAGACCGACAGCCGGGACTTTGTACGTTGACGGAGAAGCGGTAGACTATAGCAAAAAAGGACTCTTAAATCTGAGAAGCAAAGTGGGCATCGTCTTTCAGGACCCCGACAATCAGCTCTTTTCCGCATCGGTATTTCAGGAGATCTCTTTTGGCGCGCTGAACATCGGCATGAGTGAAGAGACGGCCAAAGCGGCGGTGGAACAGGTGATCGACACCTTGGAAATTACGCCCTTTATGGAGAAGCCGACCCACTCCCTTTCCGGCGGCCAGAAAAAGCAGGTTTCTATTGCAGACGTCCTGGTCATGAGTCCGGAGGTCATCATTCTGGATGAACCGGCTTCTTCCCTGGATCCTAAGCACACGGTCATCGTCAACAAAATCGTAGACATGCTGGTTGACCAGGGAATCACTGTACTGATGTCCACCCACAACGTAGACTATGCCTTGGAGTGGGCAGAAGAAATCGTTCTGATCCACGACGGGAAGACTTTGATGCAGGGGTCACCCGTAGAGGTGTTTTCTAACGGCGAGGTTCTGGAGAAGACCAATCTGAAGAAACCGGCGGCAATCGAGCTCTTTGAGAGCCTGGTGGGCAAAGGCGTTCTGCCAGCCGATCTGCCAGTTCCTAAAAGCCTTTCGGAACTGGAAGGCTATATCGCAAGCCTTTAATCAATAAAATCTTTTAAAACCAACCTGTTTGTGGTATACTTACATTATTATGATTAGAGAAATAGTGTTAAACACAATCAGGGAACATCGTTTAATTGAGAATAATGAGCACATCATCATCGGCCTCTCTGGAGGTCCTGATTCGGTGTGCCTTTTTCATGTTCTGTGCAGTATGGCGGAGGAGTGGAACCTGACCCTCCATCCCGTCCATATCAATCACAAGTTCAGGCCGGGTGCGGCAGAGGCGGACCAGGCTTATGTGGAGCGGATTGCAGAAGAAGCGGGCTGTCCGTGCAGGACCTTTGTCTATGACTGCAGCAAAATTGCGGCAGACGAGAAGATCACTTCAGAAGAGGCCGGCAGGAAGGCGCGCTACGAAGCATTTAACCAGGTGGCTGCAGAGCTGATTGCACAGGGTATTTCGCAGTTTCACGTCAAAATTGCAGTAGCCCACAATGCCGATGACCAGGCGGAGACCATTTTGTTCCGCATGCTTAGAGGCGCAGGGACGGACGGGATTTCGGGCATGAAGTACATCCGCCTCAATGAAAATCACCATAGGATTATCCGGCCCCTCCTTGACGTATACAAAGAAGATATTCTGCGTTACTGTGAGGAGCACCAGCTTCACCCGTGTGTGGACCATACCAACGAAGAGCCGGTTTACACGCGAAATAAAATCCGGCTGCAGCTGATTCCTTATCTGGAAAAGGAATATAACCCGAATATAAAGGATACAATGATTAGAATGGGAAAGACTGCGTCTTTTGACAGTGAATACCTGTGGCTGGAGACGCTTACTGCATTTGGACTGACCGTAAAAGAAAGGACTGCTGATTATATTCTGATGGATGGACAGCGCCTCCGCAGCCTGCATCGGCCAATACGCCAGAGGCTTTTTTCCAAGGCCTTCGAAATGCTGGGACTGACGGAGGATATGACCTTTGTCCACTTTGACGCCTGTGAGGAGCTTACCTTCAATCAGAAGCCGTCTGCCCGTCTCGATCTGCCCAGAGGATATTATCTGACAAAGGTCTACGACGACGTCAAAGCCTCCAGGGGGGCGCAGCTGCCGACAGGAAGCATCAAAGTCACAGCCCTGTCCAAAGCGGAATATGACGAACAAAAGCTGCCCAAAGACAGCCACGCCGCCTTTGACTACGATCTGCTGAAAGCCCGTTTTGGCGACGACGCAGAACAGGGAATCACCTTGCGGACCCGGAATGCAGGCGATTTTATCGCTATCGGAAAGACGAGGACAAAGAAGCTGCAGGACTATCTGGTGGACCGAAAAGTTCCCAAGGACGAGAGAGACCGCGTGCAGTTTGCGGCAATAGGCCGTGAGATCCTCTGGATTCTGCCCTATCAGGGCAGGGGACGGTATTCCGCTCGCTATAAACTGTGCAGAGCTACAAAAAAGGTGATTTGTATTGAAATAAATTGTTGAATATGATAAAATTATAAGACTGTTTTGTTAAGGGAGAACAAATTTATAATACGAGAATTTGAGAATATAGATATGGGAGGAGACAACGAAATTGAAGAAATTCGCAAAGAATATCAGTATTTACTTAGTGATTTTTGCTCTAGTGCTGGCAGCGGCCTTTTTCTATAATGGCAGCGGCAGTGCAGAGTATAAGCAGGTAAAGTTTTCCACCTTGACCAATTACTTGGATCAGGAAAAAATTACTGAAATTGAGATTGAAGACACCAAGATTACGGGAAAAATAGGAAAAGACAAGTACGTCTACGCTTATGCGCCGTATATCACAGAAATCAGCTGGCTGGAGGAAACTTATATTTTCCCGCAGATGCAGGAGAATAAGCTGACCGTCGAGACGCCAAAACCGTCTTCAGGTTCTACGATCCTCAGCCTGCTGCCGACCTTGATCATGGTCGTAGCGCTGGGATTCCTGTTCTACCTGATGATGAACCAGGGCGGCAACGGTAAGGCATTTTCCTTTGGAAAGAGCAAGGCACGGCTCTATAAAGGAGAAGGGAAGAAGATCACCTTCGACGAGGTGGCCGGACTGGACGAAGAGAAGGAAGAACTTTCGGAGGTCGTGGACTTCCTTAAGGATCCGCGCAAATACAAAGAAGTGGGCGCCAGAATACCGAAAGGTATTTTACTGGTCGGTCCTCCGGGAACAGGTAAGACCTATGTTTCCAAGGCGACAGCCGGCGAAGCAGGTGTACCGTTCTTTACTATCAGTGGTTCTGACTTCGTCGAGATGTTCGTCGGTGTCGGCGCGTCCAGAGTGAGAGACTTGTTTGACCAGGCTAAGAAAAATTCTCCGTGTATCGTTTTCATCGACGAAATCGACGCAGTAGGACGGAAAAGAGGCGCAGGCCTGGGCGGGGGCAACGATGAAAGAGAACAGACCCTCAACCAGCTGCTGGTAGAGATGGACGGATTCGGAGAGAACTCCGGCATCATCATTCTGGCGGCAACCAACAGACCGGACGTACTGGACCCTGCCTTGCTGAGACCGGGCAGATTTGACAGACAAGTGGTCATCGGCATCCCGGATATCAAGGGAAGAGAAGAGATCATCAAAGTCCATTCGAAGAATAAACCGCTGTCTGACGAAGTTTCACCGAAGATTTTGGCGAGAAGAACGCCGGGATTTACACCGGCTGACATAGAGAACCTGCTCAACGAAGCAGCTTTGATCACGGCGAGAAGAAATGGCCGCAAGATCAGAATGGCAGAAATCGAAGAGGCTGCGACCAAGGTCATGGCTGGACCTGCGAAGAAGAGCAGAGTCATCAGTCCGGAAGAGCGCAAGCTGACGGCGTACCACGAAGCAGGTCATGCCATCGTCATGAGAAGCCTGCCGGATTCGGACCCTGTGCATCAGATTACCATCATTCCGAGAGGCAATGCCGGCGGATTCACCATGTCCCTGCCGGAAAGAGACAAGGGATTTGAGACGAAGAACGGCATGCTGAACAGCATCAAACATCTGCTGGGCGGACGTGTAGCGGAACAACTGACGCTGGACGATATCAGCACAGGCGCAAGCAATGACATCATGAGAGCGACAGAGATTGCCAGAGCCATGGTGACCAAATACGGGTTCAGCGACAAAATCGGACCTGTCAATTACAGCGAATCTGATGAAGTATTCCTGGGCAAGGACTTCTCCACTAGAAAGAATTACTCAGAAGGAATTGCTACAGAAATTGATCATGAGGTAAAATCCATCATAGAAGAAGCTTACGAAGTAACATCTCGCATTCTGACTGACAATATGGATAAGCTGGAGCGAGTGGCGCAGGCACTGCTCGAAGTAGAGACTCTTGACGGCGAACAATTCGAAGCGCTGTACACGGGAGAGGTCGATGCGCTGGGTCTTGCCGAAATGGTCAAAGAAAAAGAAGAAGAAATTCAGAGAGTCAATGCAGAAGAAGCGGCAGAATATGAACGTATCCGCAAGGAGGAAGAAGAAAGACTGGCTGCTGAACTTGCTAAATATGATACTGACTACATGGATGAAGACGAGAATCCATCTGATTCCGATGGCGACACTGAAAGCGGAGAAGGGAAAGAAGCTATAGGTGAAGACAGTTCCGAAGATGAGACAGCAAAGCTGCTGCCAGAAAAAGAGGAACACAAGGAAGAAGAATAGAGGTAATATATGAAGATAACTGTAAATGATTGTTTGAGTTTGGAGGCATTCAGCCCCAGCATTCTGGCAGCAGGAAAGAGAAACATCGGCAACAGGGTTCGTTCTGTCTCGGTCATGGACGCTGCCAATGTGGAAACTGCCATCAAAAATAATGGGGTAAGAGAGCAGATTGTTCTTACATCATTTTACGGAATGACAGGCAAAGAGAAAATGCAGTGTGAAGTTGTCAAGGGGCTGGCAAAAGAAGGCGTCAGCGCCCTCGTCGTTTTTCATGTGGAGAAGGGCCTGACCGGTGCCGACAGCGAGGTCATAGAAACGGCTGAGCAGGTCGGGCTTCCTTTCATCGTCATACCGAAAAACAACAAGGCAGAGTATTCCGACGCCATTGAACAGATCATGGACAAACTTCTCTATGGCGATAATTTCAAAAATAGCCTGATCAACAACACCATCTATCATCTGCTTAACTTTGAAAAACATAAGACCTTTCAAGCGGCTCTGCGTGAGGCTGCCGTCAGCAACGATTTCCAGGTCGTGCTTCTCTCGAAAGATTTTAACCCGATTTTGTCCATCGAGACCAGGCAGAAGACCACCATTGCCGATGCAATCAGGATGGGCAAAGAGCGAGACGTAGAAAAGGCGGGCATCTATACCTTTATCGACGTCAACGGTGTTCTGACGTATTGGGGTCCTATTACGATAAACAAAGAAAAGTATTTTCTTTTTATCGTAGATAACGAAGACAACTATTCAGCAGGAGAGATCACCAAGCTGGCCGAAATCATCGAACTGGCCATGGGTATGTGGAAATATACGCCGGAAAGGGATGTGCGGGCGGAGCTGATCAAGGCTTTGATCAGGGGCAATAAGTCTCTGGCCTATTCCCTGAAAGACGAGATGGAAATCAAGGCGGACAACATCCTTAGTGTTTTCTATGCCAAAGGCATCGAGACCAATCAGGGAAATGCGGTGATCAGTGAATTTGAAAAGAAAGAAAATATCGAAGTTCTCAGGATTACTGAAGGTGAAGAAACCTACGGTATGATTCTGAAAAATGGCGAGAAGCCTGAAGACGAGGAAACGACGCAGAAGACCAGCTGCCTGCTGCTCTTTGATAAGCTGAAAGAGGGCAGCAAGACGGTGCGAATTTTCCACGCTACAGGCCTTGACGGCATCGAAGGTGCAGGAGACGCCTTCAGACTGATCAGCGAGACCTGGACTTTTGTTGAAAGCGTATTTCCATACAAGAGAGTATTTACAAAGTATGAACTGGCCCTCGTTTCCAACTGCATCAATCTGCAGGTACAGGGTGGTTATCTGAAAAAGAACTACATGGACCTTCTGGAACCGTTCAGAAAAGAAATGGGAGAAAATAAAGCAAAGCAGCTGCTGGAGACTCTGGAGACTTTTGTTCTCGATGCAGGCATGAACAGTGGAAAGACCTCGGAATTCATGGGGATTCATACCAACACTGTCCAGTACAGGCTGAAGAGAATCAACGAAGTCCTGGGCGCTGAAATCACCGGAAACCGTGTCATACCGGGATTGACTATGGCCCTGGCACTCAAGAGGCTCGACCGAGTTGTGAAATAACAGAATGGAGAAAGACAATGCTTTTAGCTTTTGACGTTGGAAACAGCAATATCGTACTTGGCGTATTTAAAGACGGAAAGCTCATTACCAACTGGAGAATCGAAACAGACAATAACAAAAGTGCCGACGAATACGGCATGATCGTAAACCAGCTCTTTCAATATGAAGGGCTGAAGACATCGGACGTAAAAGATATCATCATTTCGACCGTCGTACCTTCTGTCCTCTACACCTTGCAGCATCTGGCCATGAAGTATTTCAAGAAACGTGCCATCACTGTGGAATCGGGGGTCAAGACGGGATTGGTCGTAAAGTATGACAACCCCAAGCAGGTGGGCGCTGACAGAATCGTCAATGCTGTGGCGGCTTATCACAAATATGGCGGTCCTCTGATCATCATCGACTTTGGAACGGCGACGACGTTCTGCGCGGTGACAGAGAAGGCCGAGTACTTAGGCGGGTCCATCGCTCCAGGACTGAAGATTGCATCTGAGGCTCTCTTTGAGAAGACGTCCAAACTGCCGAAGGTAGAATTGGAGGAACCGGGTCAGACCATCTGCAAGAATACTATTCAGAGCATGCAGTCCGGATTGGTTTACGGGCACATGGGCATGGTAGACTATATCGTAAAGAAAATGAAGAAAGAGCTGGAAGCGATTACCGAATCGGGCAAACCGGTCACGGTGGTTGCCACCGGCGGTCTATCTACCCTCATCGACGATGGTGTCGATTGTATCGATCACGTGGACAAGATGCTCACCTTGGAGGGCTTGGAAATCATCTACCAGAAAAACAAGAAACCGGCAAAACCGTGCAAAGAAAAAAAGGAACAGATATAAAATGAAAAAAGCCTTAAAAATAGGAAATATTGAACTTGATAATCCTTTTCTTCTGGCTCCACTAGCAGGAATTACAGACGCTCCCACTCGCAGAATCTGCCGCGAGATGGGAGCGGCTTTGGTATATTCGGAAATGGTCAGCGGAAAGGGGCTGTATTACGGGGACAAAAAGACAGACCAGCTGCTCTTTCTCTATGAGGAGGAAAAGCCGGTAGCTTATCAGGTCTTCGGCAGTGAGCCGGAAATCATGGCGTTCACTGCCCGCGCCTTAGAAGAGCGGGGAAACGCCATTTTGGATATCAACATGGGCTGCCCTGTGCCGAAAATCGTGAAGAACGGCGAAGGCTCCGCCCGTTTGAAGCGATTGGATCTGGTTTATGACTTGATTTCAATTATGGTCAGCAATACGAGCAAACCTGTTACTGCAAAAATCCGCATCGGTTTTGACAAATCCTGCATAAATGCCGTGGAGACGGCAAAAGCTATTGAAGAAGCAGGTGCAGCAGCTGTTGCTGTTCACGGCAGGACCAGGGAACAGTATTACAGCGGTAAAGCGGACTGGACACAGATTGCGGCCGTAAAAAATGCGGTCAGCATTCCGGTCATCGGCAATGGAGATGTGACTGACGGCGATTCCGCCTTGGCCATGATGAAAGAAACGGGTTGTGACTTCGTGATGATCGGCCGCGGCGCCTTGGGAAATCCATGGATTTTCCGAGAAGTCCTGGCAGCCTGGAAGGGTGAACCGAGGCCAAATCCGCCGAACATTGCCGAAAAAAAGCAGATGATGCTGCGCCATTTTCATGATATGATGGAATTAAAGGGCGAATATGCCGCAGTCCGCGAAATGCGAAAATTTGCAGCATGGTATCTCAAGGGCATCCCGGGCAGCGCAGCGCTGCGCGGAAAGATCAATCAGATCGATGATGCCGGGGAGCTGACTACTGCGATAGGAGAACTTTAAGATGAAAATCAGAAAGATATTGGTATGTCTGCTGGTGGTGTGCACTGTGTTCATGTCCTCTGCGGCATGGGCTTTTGCAGACATTGTGGACGACCTCAAGAAAGAACCCAACGCTATGGCGCTTGTCACCATAGATAACGAAGATTGCCTGGAACTTCCCGCGCTTACGGATCTGAGCGTGCGGATTACTGCGCCCGGCACCAACATCAATATTACGATTCCCGTTGAAGAAGTGAAAGAGGACGGAGAAACCCTGGGCCTTTGGCTGGGTTATCCGAAAGACCGGATCAGCGATGCAATTATGAAGGAACTGGCGGAAGTGCAGGGGAAAATAGATTTGGGCACCTATGAAAAGGATCCTGAGAAGTTCCTTACAGACATAGACAACATATTATCCAAGTTTAACGTAGAAATCATCGGTCTGCCAGAGAATCATTATTCTGTTGTCAGCAGTTCGATCATTCTCACAAACGACATCTTCCAGCAGATTGTGGACATGTTTAAAGAACTGATCAAAGAGGAAGTCGGCGACTTCGACAGTTTTGCTGCCTTGATCGACGTGCTGCTCCAGGAATCCGGTCTGACTATGGAACAGTTCCTGGCGGAACTGGATCCTGAAGATGCTGCGGCTGTCAAGGATCTGCTTGAAAATCTGGATCCCCTTCTGGACTATATTACCAGCGCGGATTTCTCTGGCCTTCTCATCGCAGGCGCGGAACTTGCCTGTGAATGTCCATCCATAGACTATTTCCAGATTATCCACAGATATTATGAACGAACCGATGGCGGTAAGTTGAAGTTATTGGCTACAGTCTACGAGGGCACCTACGACGATTATTTTGATGGAAAATGCCTCCAGGGTTATTCCGGTGACATCATCAAAGCAAAGAACTTTGTAAACTGCAAATATGATGGACAGCTGTTTGAGTTTATGGGAAGCTATGATTCCTACGTTCTCTTCGATGACTACAAATGGTCTGACTATGAACTGGATTCCTTTACATTGGGAGATTGGGAGACAGATGGACTGGTACTTCGGTATGTGATTGACAGCGACAAAACTGCGGCGGCCCC
>URXI01000159.1 GCA_900551775.1 uncultured Eubacterium sp.
CCACTGCAATTAAAGGGATGCGCCGATTCGTCCACATAGCGTACCGGGACTTTTTTTGCTTAATTAAAATTAATATCGAAGTAATTTTTTCATTTCCCGGCGTGTACGGTGCCTTTGTTCAAATTCTTTTCCAAAAGCAGTGCCGCATGCCTTGATGACTTCATCGTAATAGACAAATTTGTACGTATTTGTATCCATGGGAAAGCAGCAGTATTTCTTTAATGAATTTATGATCTGCCCGACAGGATATTTGTTATCCAGCTTTGCCTGGAGCAGCCTGATTAATACTAACGATGCAAAACAGGTTGTAAAGTGTGCATCGATATGGTCGTTTGTATTCACAAACACAGGCCTTGAACGAAAATCTGTTTTTGATATTTTAAAGGTCTCTTCAATACGTGCAAGGCCCTTGTACACCTTCCGCATCTCTGCGTCTGACATGTCCAGCTCGCTTGTCACTATGGAATAGTATCCGTCATACTTCTTTTCTTCCTCAATTTTCGCTGTGTCCAGTGAAAGGGTCTTCCCTTCAACGATTTCCCCGGTGTTCCTGTTAAAGGTCAGGTTGGCTACGTATGAAGCAGACCCGGCGGAGGTTATCCTGTCATACTTTTTCGGGTTCTCAATCAAGTCCTTTGCACGTTCGACCATCATTTCCCGCTGCAGGCGCTGCCTCTTTGCATATTTTTCCGAGTAATACACCATCTGCTTCTGGTCAACGGAAACCGTTTTCTTTGAAGGCTTCCTGCTGCCGGGCTTTGTTACATTGACATGCAGGGTTTTGGGATAGATTCTGGATTTATGCGTGAAGGTGATTTCATCACCTTTTTCATCACATACAGTATCAGACTGATACCCGCCTGTTAATATCCAGTGCTTGAATTCCTCGTCCGCACCCCGGACGGACTGGCCGTAAACATATCCGTCGCGCAGGTTGTTCACGCCTTTATTGCTGCCGTTCAGATAGTAAATATTGTCTGATGTATTAAGGCCCCTGTCTGCTACAAAAATGATACGCGTGTCAGAAAACCGGTCTTTGACACAGCTGATAATCGGGCGCATGTGGACCTTCTCTGATTCGTTCCCGGGAAAGAGATCAAATGCCAGCGGAATGCCGCTGCGGTCCATCAATAACCCCATTTCAACTATGGGATCAGGGCGGCGGTTCTTTTCCGGGCCGCGCTTGCGGTATTTAGCGGGGACAGGGTTCCCGTCCGTGTCAACAGGTTCCCTGTTGTCGTCTAACAGGTCAATATCAGGGGCACTGATGTCAAAATAGTAGTTTGTACAGTCAAAGTATGTTACGGAAAGGTCACGCTGGCAGAGCTTGTCTGAGCGTTCGTAAATCCATTTCTGCAGGGCACCGCTGTTTTCGCAGATGATGTCTAATGCGTGGTACACATCATCGAGTGAAAAGCCGTCAAAGCCTTCAAAAAACTGATGCCGCTGCTCGTATGTCTTTTTCTTTGATGCGGGATAAAGGATGCGTGAAAAGACAAGCAGCCGGAAGATCCGGTCAGTGCTGAACTGTACGGAAAGGTTCCGTGTTTTCCAGTTCCAGAACTTGTCTATCTCAAGCTGTTTATACAGCTCTTTTAATACTCCGTATCCTGCATTGCGCAGGTCATCGGTTGAAGTATCCATTTTTTCATTAGGATTATACGTCTGGATGCCTTCCTGCTGATGCTTCTTTTCTTCTGTCATTTCCATCGCCCTTTTTGTAAAGAAGGCGACCGGATCATCATATTCCTTTTTTAAATCTTCCAGATAGCCCAGGCTCTTAATTGTACGGGATCTGCTCTGCCTGCTGTTACTGTCGTAATAATTCTCAAGGATGGTCAGATAGATGCCTTTAGGGCGCTTTATTTTGCGTAGATACATAGCGAATACCTCCTCGTATGGATATATTATATCATATTTCTCCATATTTCGCCATATAAAATATATAAATTGTTGACAAAAAAAGTCCAGCAGCCTCAAGGGTTTGCTGGATTAATTATATGTATTCACTTCAAAACTCAGGGGCGGAACCCCTTCCCCTTTTGATATAAAAATCACAACCTGGTCATAAATTGTTCACGGACAACAAGTTATTGTGCATTTTTAATAATTATCTGACAATTTTGTATTTTGAATGTATACATGTTGACACTTCTCCATGGAAAGGATTATAATGTTAATGAAATAAATTATTATTTTTGATGCATTTATTTAATCTTATTAGGAGGTAGTTCAATGGAACAGAACAAAGGCAAATTTAACAGTACCTTTGGATTCCTGATGGCATCCATCGGATCAGCTGTTGGCCTAGGTAACTTATGGGGTTTCCCATACAAGATGGGCGCAAGCGGCGGCTTCGCATTCTTACTTATCTATCTTATTTTAGCAGTCTTTGTCGGATATCCACTCATTCTGGGTGAGATCACTTTAGGTCGTAAGACCGGAAAAGCTGCAATCGAAGCATACAGAGATTGTGATAAGCGATTCACAATCAACGGTTGGTTCGAAACAATTGTACCATTCTTCTTGATTTGCTTCTACTGCACGATGGGCGGCTATGTAATCAAATACATGATCGCTAATCTGGGCGATATCTTCGGCGCAGGCTGGGGTACCGGCCGTGTCGACGCAAACGCATTCTTCGGCGGATTTATCAGCAGCGGCATGCCTGCAATCTTATTTGGTGTACTCTTCCTGGTTCTGACCGTGCTCATCGTTATCGGCGGCGTATCAGGCGGTATCGAGAAGTTCTCCAAGATCGCTATGCCGGCACTGTTCATCATGCTGGTCATCGTTGTCATCAGAAGCTGTACCCTTCCGGGCGCAGGTGCTGGTCTCGAATTCATGTTCAAGCCAAACTTCGAGGTATTCAAAGGTCTCGGCTGGCTGAAAGTTTTAGGCGCAGCAGGAAGCCAGATGTTCTTCTCGTTATCTTTAGCTTCAGGATGTCTGATTGCTTACGGTTCCTACCTGGGCAAAGATTCCAACTTAGAGCAGAATGCAGTCATCATCCCTGTCGCTGATACAGCAGTAGCTATCTTAGCCGGTATGGCAATCATGCCTGCAGTATTCGCTTACGGCATTGAACCGGGCGGCGGCCCTGGACTGCTCTTCGTATCCTTACAGGCAGTATTTGACAACATGGGTACCTCTGGTCCGATCTTCGGATTCATCTTCTATGCACTGGTATTCTTCGCTGCACTTTCATCCTCCATCGGCATGATGGAAGGCGGTATCTCCGCTATGATGGATGCCCAGCAGAAGAAGGGCAAGAAGGTCAATAGAACCATGCTGACTCTGATCATGGGCTTTGTCGCTCTGGTCGGTTCCACCATCGTATCTGCAGACGGCTTAGGCTCCACTGGCATGTGGAACCCGCTCCTTGCAACGTTAGGACCTGAATCCGGCAAGGTTTGGCTGGACGTATTTGACCTCTTCGCAGAAGGCTTGCTGATGCCACTAGGCGGATTGCTGATGGCAATCATGTTCGGCTGGACCAGACGTAATTATCTGGCGGACGAAATTGAGCTCAGCGGTAAGTTCAAGAGCAAGGGATTTGTTGATATCTGCTTCAGATATGTAGGACCACTTTTCATGGCCTTTATCTTCATCGTACAGCTCGACTCGTTCTTCGACTTTACTAAATTATTCTAAACACATAAGAAAAACGCATGAACCGGGATTCATAGAATCCCGGTTTTGTTTTTTCTCAACAGTCTTCTATCGATAATAATGAGTATTTTGTTTTTGCAAACAAAATTGAATCGCAAATTTATGTATCCATTGACAATTTTTTTCTTTGTATGTATAATGATACTTACGAAATTATAATTGATTTGATATTTGATTTTAGGAGGTAGTTCAATGGAACACAATAAGAAAGGCCAATGGGGCAGCAGCTTCGGCTTTCTGATGGCCGCAGTCGGCTCGGCTGTAGGCCTTGGTAACCTTTGGGGGTTCCCTTACAAAATGGGAATCAACGGCGGATTCGCATTCTTGCTGATTTATGTCATACTGGTAATCCTCGTAGGCGTCATCATCTGTCTGGCTGAATTATCACTGGGACGTAAGTCCGGCAAAGGCGTCGTCGGCGCTTATGAATCCATCGACAAGAAATTCGGCTTTGTCGGTTGGTTCGGATGGATTTCACCGTTATTGATTTTGGGATTCTACACTATGCTGGGCGGCTATTGTATCAAATATGCCATCGCCAACCTGGGAGACTTGTTCCACGCAGGCTGGGGCATAGGAGATGCAGATAGCGGCGAATTCTTCGCCAACTTTTATGGTGACCAGCTGCAGACAGTCGTCTTCACTTTGATCTTTGTCCTGCTTACGGTCCTCATCGTAAAGGGCGGCGTCTCGGAAGGTATCGAAAGATTTTCCACCATCGCCATGCCAGCTTTATTCATATTATTAGTTATCGTCATCGCCAGAAGTGTGACATTGGATGGTGCAAGCGAAGGTCTGGCATTCATGTTCAAGCCAAACTTCGAGGTCTTCAAGGGCGCAGGCTGGATCAACGTCCTCGCTTCTGCAGGCGGACAGATGTTCTTCTCCTTATCGCTTGGTATGGGTATCACCGTTACTTACGGCTCTTATATGAAGAAGAGTGAAAATCTGGAACAGAATGCACTCTTGATTCCTGCTGCAGATACCATCATCGCCATCATGGCAGGACTTGCCATCATGCCGGCAGTATTTGCTTCCGGCCTCGATCCAGGACAAGGCCCCGGATTGTTGTTCGTAACTCTGCAGACCGTATTCCAAGCTATGGGAGCCGCCGGTCCGATCTTCGGATTCCTGCTCTACTTCCTGGTATTCATCGCAGCGATTACGTCCTCCATTGCACTGCTGGAAGCTGTAGGCTCCGTAGTCATGGACAAGCGGATTGCAAAAGGCAAGAAGCCGAACAGAAATCTGGTTACTTGGGGCATGGGCGCAATCATCGCCATCGAAGCTTCTTTGATCTCCCTCGATGGCCTGGGTTCCAACGGATTTCCGCAGTTCCTGGGACAGAGCACTTGGCTGGATTCCTTCGACCTGATTTCCGAAGGTGTGCTGATGCCGCTGGGCGCACTGCTCATGGCCATCATCTTCGGCTGGATTCGTCCGGGATATACTGACGACGAGATTGGGCTCGCCAGAACCTTCAAGATGAAGAAATACTTCCATTTCTGCATCAAGTGGATCGTACCGCCGGCCATGGTCTTAGTCCTTGCCGGACAGATCGACTCCTTCTTCAAAATGGGATGGTTCTCATAAGAACAAACAAAAACAAATGCAGCCGGCCCCAAAGGGCCGGCTTTTGATTGGAAAGAATCACTCTTCCGCTAACTTTTTATATCCCTCGTATTTTTCCCTGGCATCCGCCTCTGTCATGTCAAACAGTTTATCGGCGATTTGCGGGAATTCCTTAGCCAATGCAGCATATCTGTTCTGGCCCAGAATAAAGTCTCTGAACGGCTTTGCAGGAGCCTTAGAGTCCAATACAAACGGGTTCTTCCCCTCTTTCTTCCGTTCCGGATTGAACCGGTACAAGTGCCAGTATCCGGAATCCACAGCATCTTTGATGTTTTCCTGGGATTTTCCCATCCCTTTTTTGATACCGTGGTTGATACATGGCGCATAAGCGATAATCAGAGATGGGCCGTCATAGCTTTCCGCCTCCGTAATTGCTTTCATGAACTGATTCTTATCTGCTCCCATGCCCACCTGGGCGACATAGACATATCCATAGGACATGGCCATCATGCCCAAGTCTTTTTTCTTGATCTTCTTGCCTGAGGCCGCAAACTTCGCCACCGCTGCAGCCGGCGTCGCCTTTGATGCCTGGCCGCCAGTATTGGAATAGACCTCCGTATCAAAGACCAGAACGTTGATATTTTCGCCAGAGGCCAGCACGTGGTCCAGACCTCCGTAGCCGATATCATAGGCCCAGCCGTCTCCGCCCACGGCCCAGATGGATTTTTTGACTAGATGATCCCTGCACTGAAGAATTCTCTCACAGAGCTGTGTCACAATGCTGTCCCGGCTTTGGAGCCCCTCAATGGCCTCTATCACCTTATCGCTGACAGCCCTCGTTTTTTCACTGTCATCCTTGTATTTCAGCCAGTTTTCAAAGACTTCGCGCAGGTCTTCATCAATCCCCAGCCCCAGCAGAATCTTCATGTTCTGCTCTATCTTCTCTCTCATCTGCTTTGATGCCAGAACCATACCGTAGCCAAATTCGGCATTATCCTCAAAGAGCGAGTTTGCCCAGGCCGGTCCTCTGCCATTCTCATCCTTGCAGTACGGCATGGACGGTGCAGACGCACCCCAGATGGATGAACATCCCGTAGCATTGGCAATCATCATCCGATCTCCGAAAAGCTGGGTGATAACTTTCAGGTATGGCGTTTCCCCGCAGCCTGCACAAGCGCCGGAAAATTCCAAGTACGGCATCGAGAACTGACTGCATTTGACCGACTTCTTTTCCACTGTCAACTCTTTCTTGCTCACCGTCATAGCATATTCCCAGTTGGCAGCTTCTTTCACTTCTTCATCAAAAGCCGCCATCTTCAGAGCCTTTTCCTTTGCCGGACAGATGTCCGCGCAATTTCCGCAGCCCATGCAGTCCAGGGCAGAAATCTGCATCCTGTAGTGCATGCCTGTAAGGCCGATGCCCTTAGCCTCTATGGTCACAAAGCCTGCCGGTGCAGCCGCTTTCTCCTTGTCGCTCAGCAGCACGGGACGAATCGCCCCATGGGGACATACGAAGGAGCACTGGTTGCACTGAATGCACTTGCTCTCATCCCACCGCGGCAGGCGGACAGCGACGCCTCGCTTTTCATATCTGCTGGTTCCCAAAGGAAAGGTTCCGTCTGCCCTGTCCACAAATTTGCTCACCGGCAAGGTATCACCTTCCTGACGGCTCATCGGCAGCAAAATCTCCGCTATGAATTCCGGCAGCTTCTCAGGCTGTTCTCCTGTTTCTTCGGCACAGAGCCATGCCGATGGAACCTGAATTTTTTCAATGGCCTCGATCCCTCGTTCCACGGCTCGGCAATTCATCTCGACAATCTGCTGACCTTTCTTGCCATAGGTTTTTTTGATGCCATCCTTCAAATATCTGACGGCGTCCTCTACCGGAATGACCTCTGTCAGTTTAAAGAAAGCCGCCTGCATGATCATATTGATTCTGCTGCCCAGCCCTATCTCCTGTGCGATCTTTCCCCCGTCAATCACGTAGAAGCTTGCTTCCTTCTCTGCTAAATCCCGCTTTACCTTAGCTGGCAGCTTTGCCTCCATCTCTTCCGGCCGCCACGAACTGTTGAGCAGGAAAATTCCGCCTTTTTCCAGATCCTTCAGCATGTCATACTGGCCCAGGTATGCCTGGTTATGACATGCTATGAAGTTGGCCTGATTGATGGAATAAGCTGATTGTATCGGGCGCTTCCCAAAGCGCAGATGAGAAATGGTCACACCGCCCGACTTCTTGGAGTCATAGGCAAAATACCCCTGGGCATACAGGTCCGTCTTGTCGCCGATAATCTTGATGGCGGTTTTGTTCGCACCCACCGTGCCGTCAGAACCCAGTCCCCAGAACTTGCACTTGATGGTGCCGGCAGGTTCCCTGCATAGATCTGCCCTATAAGGCAGAGACAACCCTGTCACATCGTCCTCGATGCCCACTGTGAAGTGATCCTTCGGATGTTCCTGGCAGAGGTTATCGTAAACAGCTTCCACCATACCCGGTGTCACATCTTTTGAGCCGAGTCCGTATCTGCCGCCGTAAATCTCCAACGCCTGCTCCCTGCCATAAAGCATGGTCTTGATGTCCTGATAAAGCGGCTCGCCTATTGCTCCCGGTTCTTTGGTCCTGTCCAGGACGGCGATCTTCTTTACCGTCTCAGGCAGCACCGCCGTAAAATATTTTTCTACAAAAGGCCTGTACAGCCTGACTTTGATCAGGCCGACCTTGCGTCCCTCCAATACCATCTGATTCACTGATTCCTCGATGGTATCACAGACTGAGCCCATGGCCACGATGACCTGCTCGGCATCGGCGGCGCCAACGTAGTCAAAAGGCTTATAAGACCTGCCTGTCAGACTGCCAATCTTGTCCATATATTCTACGACGATTTCAGGAAGCTCCTCATAGTATTGGTTAGGAGCTTCTCTGGCTTGGAAGAAGATATCCGGATTCTGCGCCGTTCCTCTGATGACTGGATGCTCTGAATTGAGTGCCCGTTTCCGGAATTTCTCCAATGCCCCCTGGTCAACCAGACTTCTCAAGTCATCGTAATCGAGAGCCTCAATTTTCTGCACCTCGTGGGATGTCCGAAAGCCGTCAAAGAAGTGCAGGAAGGGCAGGCTGCTTTTGATTGCTGCCAGATGTGCCACAGCCCCTAAATCCATCGCTTCCTGCACAGAACTCGAAGCCAGCAGAGCTAACCCCGTCTGTCTGGCCGCCATGACATCGGAGTGGTCTCCGAAAATACAGAGGGCATGGCTTGACACGGTCCTTGCTGCAACATGAAAAACCGCAGGGAGCATTTCTCCTGCAATCTTGTACATGTTGGGAATCATCAGCAGCAGCCCCTGAGAAGCCGTATATGTAGTCGTCAGCGCGCCAGAAGCCAGGGATCCGTGCACTGTACCGGCTGCACCGGCCTCAGACTGCATCTGGATGACGTCCACCGTGGAGCCGAACAGGTTCTTCCGCCCCTTGGCGGACCACTCGTCCACCTTCTCCGCCATGGGAGAGGACGGGGTGATGGGATAGATCCCCGCCACTTCGGTAAACGCATAGCTGACATACGCAGCTGCGTTGTTACCGTCCATGGACTTGAACTTTCTTGCCATAAACTTACCTCCTATAAATGTGCTGCCCACACGACAGCATTCTGAACCAACATGAACACGGTCGCATTCCCCCGAATGCTCATGCAGTGTTATTATATCACTTGAAATTTGCCGTGTAAATAACTGCCTTGTTATTTTTTGCGCAAATTTTCTGGTTTCTGCGGAAACGTCAAGACTTCCTGGAATTTTCAGGCCAGTTTTGGAATCCGGGGTTTCTTATTTCGTCGTTTTGTGGTAAACTGACTTCCGTGAAAACGGCGGTTTTCGACAATTCGCAATCGGCTCTTCCGGCAGCGGGCGGCAGCCTGGAGCGGGAGGGCTTCTGGAGGTGGTCGTTTATGGTGGTGACGGTGCGCTCCCTGGGACTGAACGGCATTGCCGGGTATGCGGTCAGCGCGGAGTGCTTCCTCTCCGGCGGGCTGCCCGCCTTTGACATCGTGGGTCTGCCGGACGCCGCCGTGCGGGAGGCCCGGGAGCGAGTCCGGGCGGCGG
>URXI01000160.1 GCA_900551775.1 uncultured Eubacterium sp.
GGGCCCCCGTTTTGTCTGTATGGATTTATTTCATGGATTCGATGATGCTTTCTGCCAGATCGTCGAGTTCGTCCATGCCTGTATCGTTTAGGGATGACAAAATTGTCATCTGCTCATTGAGCACGGTCATCTCCTTCATCTTGTCAAGCTGCTCTGTAATCAGGGAGCCTGCCTGCGGAGCCCAGGAGCCGTTTTCAACGACGCCGACCACTCTCTTCTGCAGGTTCAGGGCAGCCATATCTTCAATAAAGTTCTGCATAACCGGGAAGACCTTCAAGTTATAGGTTACGGACAGCAGAGCCATATGGCTGTATTTGAAAGCCTCTGAAATCAAGTAGGATACGTGGGTACAGGACACATCGTAAAGAGCGATGTTGGTCATGCCCTTTTCGCAGAGCTTGCTGGCCAGGATATGGGCAGCGCTCTCTGTGTTTCCGTACATGGAAGCATATGCGATGAGTACGCCCTGCTCTTCCGGTTCGTACTTTGACCACTTGTCATACTTCTCCAGGAAGTAACCGATATCTTTTCTCCAAACCGGTCCGTGGAGCGGGCAGATGTATTTGATATCGAGACCTGCGGCCTTCTTCAATAACTTCTGTACCTGCGGGCCGTATTTTCCTACGATATTAGTATAATATCTTCTGGCATCGTCGATCCAGTCTCTGTCAAAGTTGACTTCGTCGGCGAACAGCTTTCCGTCCAGGGAACCGAAGGAACCGAATGCGTCTGCGGAGAACAGAATGCCTGCCGTCATGTCAAAGGTGACCATAGCCTCAGGCCAGTGCACCATCGGCGCTGCCACAAAAGTCACTTCATGTTTTCCGAAAGACATGGTGTCCCCTTCTTTAACTTCCTGAATGTTCTTTACAGGGAACCCAAACTGGTTCATCATCATAGTCGCTTTTGCTGTACAGATGATCTTGACCTTCGGATATCTGAGCAGGATCTCTTCGATGGAGGCACCGTGATCCGGCTCCATGTGATTGATGACCATGTAATCCAGCGGACGTCCGTCCAGTACATATTCCACGTTTTCAATAAACTGTCTGCATACGGACCAGTCGGCAGTATCGAACAGCACCGTCTTCTCATCCAGCATGACATATGAATTATAGGAAGTTCCTCTTGGAATCGGGTGAATGTTTTCAAAGAGAGCCAGCCTCTTGTCATTTGCACCTACCCAATATAAATCTTCTGTGACTTTTCTAACACACTGCATATTATTCTTCCTCCTTATCCTTTTCAACTACGACAAAGCTGTCTTGTTCCTCACCGCACAGCGGGCAGATCCACTCTTCTGGAAGTGCTTCAAATACAGTTCCAGGGCTTACGCCGTTTTCCGGATCACCTACTGCCGGGTCATATTCATAACCACAGCCGTTGCATACGTAAGTCGTCCAAGGTGAAGCTTCCTTCTTAATCGTCGGCTTTCTCATCTTGACCTTTGGAGGCGCCTGTTTCTTCGGTTCTCCATTGTCCAGGGCGGCTGTCAGCAGTGGCAGGATTTCCATCAGATCTCCTACGATGCCGTAGTCAGCATTTTTAAATATATGAGCATTTTTATTTTTATTGATTGCAACAATGGTCGTAGCATCTTTGATGCCTTTGAGGTGCTGGCCAGCGCCGGAGATACCGCATGCGATGTAGAGGTTGCCGGTGAACTTCTGTCCGCTCATGCCTACGTATCTGTCAAGAGGCACATACTTGAGGGTTTCTGCTACAGGTCTCGATGAACCGATGGCTGCGCCAGCCTGGTATGCCAGATCCTCGATCAGCTTCATGTTCTCCTTGCTGCCAATGCCTTTTCCTGCGCTGACAACGCGGTCTGCCAGAGTGATCGGCGTCATCGGATCGATGCCGACAGTAAAGTCAAAGCCGTCTGCCTTGAGTGCTTCTACCAAAGCGTCTACCTTCTCCTGTGCCGTTCCTTTGGCAAAGATCATCTTTTTTCTGTGACCGGTGATCGGTCCCTTCTGGTTCAACGGTGCAGCGTCACGTTTTGGCGGTTTGCCGATGATGTGGGACGCGATGACGACTCTCTGGATCTCGTTGGTTCCTTCGTAGATGGTCGTAATCTTGGCGTCTCTGTATGCACGTTCTACTTCCATGCCCTTCAGGTAGCCGGTTCCGCCGAAAATCTGCAGTGCGTCGTTGACGACTTCCAGACAGATATCGGATGCGTACTGTTTTGCCATTGCGGACTCCATGCCGTATGGCTCGTGATTTTCCTTCAGTTCAGCTGCGCTGTAGATCAAGAATCTGGCACATCTGATCTTTGTCGCCATGTCGGCGATCTTGAAGGAGTTGACCTGCTGATGGGCGATCGGAATGCCGAACTGCACTCTTTCTTTTGCGTATTCGACAGCATGTTCAAAAGCCCCCTGGGCGATGCCTAGTGCCTGGGATGCAATACCGATACGGCCGCCGTCAAGGGTTGCCATTGCAATCTTGAAACCTTCACCTTCTTTGCCCAGCAGATTTTCCTTCGGTACTTTTACGTCATTGAAGATCAATTCTGCTGTGGATGAAGATCTGATACCCATTTTATCATAATGATCGCCAAAGTCAAAGCCTTCCCAGCCTTTTTCTACGATAAATGCGCTGATGCCGCGGGTACCGATGTTCGGCGTGGTTACGGCAAATACAACGTATGTATCAGCAATCGGCGCGTTAGTGATGAAAATCTTACCGCCGTTGAGTATATAGTGGTCGCCTTCCAGAACGGCAGTCGTCTCTGTTCCGCCGGCGTCACTTCCCGCATTGGGTTCGGTCAGGCCAAAGGCGCCCAGCTTCTCTCCCTTTGCCAGGGGTACCAGATATTTCTGCTTCTGTTCTTCTGTACCGAAGGCCATGATCGGGTAAGAACCCAGGGACACGTGAGCCGACAGGATAACGCCAGCGCCGCCGTCCACTCTCGCAAGTTCTTCCACTGCGATAGCGTAGCTCAAGACGTCCATGCCCGCTCCGCCATATTTAGTCGGATACGGAATTCCCATTAGCCCCATCTCTGCCAATTTTTTCACCATATCGTGGGGGAATTCATTCTTCTGATCGAGCATAAATGCGATTGGCTTTACTTCTTCTTCCGCAAAAGCCCTGATCTTTGCTCGTAGTTCCTCATGTTTATCCGTCAGTTTATATAACATACTTATACCTCCCGTTTATAACGACTGCGTACTTTTTTTCTTTATATGTGTATTATACTTCTCAGAAAATTATGAAGTTGTGGCAAATGCAACAAATATGTGATAAAATTATCATAAAGTAAAAAATACAGGAGGCAATGATGAAAAAAAGGTATTTTACAGACCATATATCCCCGGAGTCCATCGAAAAAATGATCGCCTGTTTCGATCCTCGGTTCAAATCTTACAAGGCAGGGGAAACCATTCTGGCATATTCTGACCAGTTGGAAAAGGTGGGCATCCTGTTATCCGGCCGCGCACGCCTCTACTACATCGATGAAAACGGCGATACCAGCCTTTTGGAAAACTACAGCGAAGACGATTTGTTTGGGGAAGTCTTTTCCCTCCCTCTGGAAGACTACGAATACATCGTCACCGCGGAAACCGACTGCAATGTTGTCTTTATCAGCTATCAGCACATCATCACCCCTTGTGAGAAATCCTGCCAACACCATTCCCAGCTGATCAGCAACCTTTTTCTCATGACGGCGCAAAAGTCTCAGGAACTGTCCCTGCACATCACCATCCTGGGCCAGCACACCACCAGAAAAAAGCTGCTTGCTTATCTCCGCTATGCCCAGACAGCATGCGGTGCCAAAGACGGCGAATATTTTGAAATTCCCTTTACGCTGGGTGATCTGAGTGAATACCTTGCCGTGGACAGATCCGCCATGATGCGGGAAATCCGCCAGTTGAAGCAGGACGGACTAGTGGATTCTCAGCGGAGACGGTTCCGGCTCTACGAATGATAGAAAACCTGGATAGGAAAAGACGGATGAAAGCGATTAATAGCATTCATCCGTCTCTTAAACTCGGGGAGGAGAAACTCGCCGCGCCATGTTCTCCCTGAATCCAACGCGTCACTTGCGGAAATCAATCCGCCGCGCCATGTTCTCCCTGATTCAAACCTGCAACTTGCGCGAATCACCAAATCTGAGTACAAAAGTGCCATGTTCCTTCGATTTCCAGAGGTTCACTTGCGCCTTATTTGGAAGTTTTTGTAAAATCGTTGCATTTCGCCCTGTTTTGCGAAGGGAGTCGCGCAAGTCTCTCCGCTGATTCTGCCCGAACATGGCACAAAAGCCTTCAAAATCTGCTTTTCGCGCAAGTCACCTAGGGATATGGTACCCAACATGGCGGGCTACCCGCCTGCCTCCCTGATCTCAAGAACTATCTGAAGTTCTGTAGTTGGGATTCCACAGGGTCACCGATTTACGCCGTTACTTCGACAACTCCATCCATACTATTTAAAATATACTCAGATCCAGTTCCGCGCTCAGCCGCTCCAGCATCTTGATGCCCGCCACGCTGTTGCCTTTCTTATCGAGGGCCGGCGAATAGATGCCGATGCCCATTCTGCCGGGGCAATCCGCCATGATGCCGCCGCCTACGCCGCTTTTGGCAGGGATGCCCACGGTGGTGGCGAATTCGCCGGAACCGTCGTACATGCCGCTGGTGGCAAGCACCGCGTTGAGGAACACCGCGTCTTCCCGCGGAATGATCCGCTCTCCACAAAGGTCAACGCCCCGGTTTGCCAGCAGGAGTCCCATATTGGCCAGATCCCTGCAGGTCACTTTGACCGAACACATGGCAAAATAGACGTCCAGCAGTCCCTCTACGCTGCCGTAAATCATGCCCGAATTCTTCAGCAGATAACCGAGCGCCCTGTTCTTGTTCCCCGTCTTTTTCTCCGATTCATAGACGTCCTCGTCCACTTCCAGCGAAGGGTTGCCCGTAATCTTTTTCGTAAAATCCAAAAGACGCCGAAAACGCTCCTCATGATTCGAAGCCTTTACCAGCCCGCAGACCGCAATCGCTCCGATGTTGACCATGGGGTTGATGTGCTCCTTGAGCAGCAAAGGCTCCGCATAGTCGATGGCGTTAAAAGGTTTGCCCGTCGCCTCCACGCCCACGTGGGCTTTGACAAAATCGATGCCGTTGTCGATGGCGGCAAGCATCAGGAAGATGGGCTTCACGATGCTCTGAATGGTGAAAGGCTTATCCCAGTCGCCAGCATAGAAATCGCCCTCTGCCGCCCGCACAAAGATGCCGATTTCTTCTCTGTTTGCCTTTGCCAGTTCCGGGATATAATTGGCTACGTTTCCTGTCAGGGTGTATCGTCTGCAATTTTCCAAAATTCGTTCTAAGGTTTCATTCATAAGCTTACTTTTTCCTGATGTAGATTAATTTATTATTATTTCCCACCTTGTGGGCTTTGACCTCAAAGAGATCCAGCGACCGCAGGAACGGTGTCAGCTTGGTATAGCCAAAATTCCTCACGTCAAAATCAGGATACCTCTTGGAAAGGATATTACCCAGGTTGCCAGTGAACATCCAGCCATCCTCGTCGGAATTTTCCTCCATCAGATCTACGATGGTCTCTTTCAGTTCGTCCAGACTGCTCAAGACACTGGCCTCCTTCTCCCGCTTCTTTGCCTCTTCTGCCACCTCTCTCTTCTCCGAATAAATCAGATCCAGGTATTTGAACTTGTTGCAGGCCGCGATAAAGGCTCTCGGCGTCTTTTGCTCGCCCATACCGATGACGTCCATGCCCGATTCCCTGAGCCTTGCCGCCAGCCTGGTAAAGTCGCTGTCGCTGGTGACCAGGCAGAATCCATCGATATTTCCTGAATAGAGAATATCCATAGCGTCGATGATCATAGCTGCGTCGGTAGAATTTTTTCCCGTCGTGTAGCCCTACTGCTGCACGGGGATGATGGAATTCTCCAGCAGATATTTCTTCCAGCCCTCCAGGTTGGGACTGGTCCAGTCTCCGTAGATTCGCCTGTAAGTAGCCGTTCCGTAGTTAGAAACCTCGTCCATGATGGTTTTGATGTATTTTCCTGCGATGTTATCTGCGTCGATGAGCACCGCATATCTCTTGTCTGTGTTTTTGTCGTCTGTCATAATCCTCCGCCTTATTTCAAAAATAGTCTCAGCCACTTGGTATCTCTGCCGTAAGGCGGATACCGAAGAGGTACGTCGATCAGATTGCTCTTGTTCAGCACGCTCTTCTCGTGGGTAAAAGTCCTGAAGCTGTAACTGCCGTGGTAATTTCCCATGCCGCTTTCCCCTACGCCGCCAAAAGGCATGTTGGACGTTGCCAGATGCATGATGGTGTCATTGATGCAGCCGCCGCCAAAGGAAATGTTCTTCGTAACAAATTTGACAGAGGCTTTCGACCTTGTGAACAAATAAAGTGCCAGAGGCTTCGGCCTCGCTTCGATTTCCTTCTTTACTCTGCGCAGGTCGTCAAACTCGATGACCGGCAGAACCGGCCCGAAGATTTCCTCTCCCATGGCTTTGCTGTCCCAGGAGGCGTCGTTGATGATCATCGGCCCTATTTTGAGACGGCTGCGGTCCAGTCCGCCGCTGTAATAGAGGTCTTCTCCTTCGATCAAAGCGGAGAGACGGTCAAAATGCTTCTCGTTGACAATCTTGGAGTAGTCCTTGCTGTTCAGCGGGTCTTCTCCGTACAGCGCTTCGATGTTTTTCACCAGAGCGGTCAAAAGCTTGCTCTTTACGGACTTATGCACCAAAATATAGTCCGGCGCCACACAGGTCTGCCCGCAGTTGAGGAATTTTCCCCAGACAATTCTTCTGGCAGCCAGCGGAATATTGGCGCTCTCATCGACGATGCACGGGCTTTTGCCGCCCAACTCCAGCGTCACCGGGGTCAGGTGCCTGGAAGCCGCTTCCATGACCTGTCTTCCCACGACTTTGCCGCCGGTAAAGAAGATGTAGTCGAACTTCTGGGACAGAAGATTTTGATTGGCCTCCCGTCCGCCCGTCACCACATGGACATAAGCTTCGCTGAAAGTCTCGGTGATGATTTTGGCGATGACGTCAGAAACTGCCGGCGAATAGTTTGACGGTTTGACCACGGCGCAGTTGCCAGCAGCCAGCGCACCGACCAGGGGCACCAGGGAAAGCTGGAACGGATAATTCCACGGCGACATGATCAGAACCGATCCATAAGGTTCTCTGTAAATCAGACTCTTCGACGGAAAGTTGGTAAGCGGCGTTGCCACACGTTTCGGCCTTGCCAGTTTGTCCAGGTGTTTCAGCATATAGGTGATCTCGCTGTACACCAGGCCTACCTCCGTCTCATAGCTTTCATAGGCGGATTTTCCCAAATCCCGGTACAGCGCGTCAAAGATCTCGTCCTCGTGGCGCTTCACTGCCGCCTGCAGCTTCAAAAGCCCGCGCCGCCTGTAAGCCAGATCTTTCGTCACACCTTCTGCAAAGAAGGTCTTCTGTCTCATCAAAACTTCTTTGATCTCCATCTTCTCCTCATCCCTTTCGTTACCCTCTTCAATGTACTGCCTGCAGCATTCCTCCAGCTTCAGGCAATGGTCATAGGCATCCTCCATGGTCTTCCCCAAGCAGATCATGCCGTGGGCGGCCATGATGCAGCCCTGATTATTTCCCAGGGCCTCGATGGTATGCTTCCACAAAGTCTTCGTGCCCGGCAGTCCGTACCTGCCTG
The DNA here is from genome assembly GCA_900551775.1 of uncultured Eubacterium sp. Classification (GTDB taxonomy): domain Bacteria; phylum Bacillota; class Clostridia; order Peptostreptococcales; family Anaerovoracaceae; genus Senimuribacter. Next base: position 7,678 of record URXI01000160.1, read on the forward strand.
CTGCGATCTGGCTGCCAAAGACCTTTTTCAGATCCGGCCGCGTTACGGGCACCGCCCGTCTTGCCGCTGCAAAGACAGAAGCATATTTGGAGTGGGTGTGGATCACCGCCCCCGCCTCCGGCCTGCGCCTGTAAATCTCCGCATGGAGCCCCTTTTCGGATGTCGGTTTTTGATCGCCCTCGTATTCCAAAGTGGCAAGCTCCACCTTTACCATGTCCGCCGGGGTCAGCCGGTTGTAGTCGAGACCCGACGGCGTGACCAGCATGTGGCCTTCGTCGAGGCGCATGGAGAGGTTCCCCCAGGTTCCCTGCACCAGGCCGGCAGCGACCAGCCGCTTTCCGTACTCCACCAGTTTTTCTCTTATTTCCATTTCGTTCATTTATGCATCGCCCTCCTTGGACTTCACTTCCTGCTCTGCCACAGAATATTTTTTCTTATAGATCATCCGCATCAGATCTGCCTCGATCTTCGGCAGCGGTTTTGCGCCGCCGATGGCTTCCGCCTTCAGATTGACTTCGGCGGACTTCTCCAGGACAGTCAGGGCTACCACGGCTTCGTAAAGATTTCGCCCGCAGGTGATGGTCACGCCCCTGTCTCTGACAAAACATCCTGTGGCCTTGCCCAGGGCGGTATCGATGGCGCCCTTTTCGTAACAAACGGTCTGCACCTGGTAGCCGACTATCTGCGCCATATCGTCAAGAGCCGCAGTCAGAGGTCTTCCCTGTTTTGCCGCCTGCAGGCAATAAGGCGTTCTGGACAAGACCAAAGCATTGATCTCGCTGCCCCCTTGCAAAATCTGTCTTTCTATAGGATGGGCGCTGTCCTCATCGCCTGTCTCCCTGATATCGTCTGTAGATAGTGAGGCAAAGTCCGCGCCGTCCACCGTCTCATAGCAGGTTTCTCCGAACTTCACCATGATTTTCCACGATTCTCTGTCATAGCCCTCCATGGCCGCGAGCTCCGCGGCATATTTTTCTATGATCTCATATCTATTATTGTCCATTTTCTTCATGTCTGAACCTTTCTCCATTGGCAAGTTGATAAGCGTGCTCCAAGGATTTATAGACCTCTTTGTAAGTCGCAAATAGCTGATTATAAATCGCCCTGTTGTTTTCGTCCGGGTGATATACCTTGTCGATCTGCACAAAATCCTTGGCGTGGCTGAACCCGGACAGCTCTCCCAGCCCGATCAAAGCCACCACGGCGGCGCCGACAGCGCCTGCGTTTCTCGGATCTTTGACGATGGAAAAACTCTTGCCGGTGATATCCGCAATGATCTGCATCCAGCCGTCGTCCAGGGCACCGCCGCCGATAATGCGGAAATTGTCGCAGGCAAACCCGTAATCCGCCTGGTAATTCTCCAATATCCATCTCAGATTATAGCCGATGCCCTCGTAGACCGAACGCATCAGATGTTCTCTCGTATGTACCATGGTCATGTTGAACAGGGTCGCCCTGGTCGTCGTCGTGGAAACCGGGCAGCGTTCGCCCAGCATCCACGGCGTGCAGATCAGATGATCGCTGCCGGGCGGAATGCGCTGCACCACCTCGTCCATGTATTGATAGATGCCTTCCCCATATTCTTCTTTTTCCCGGGCAAACATTTCCCTGACACTTTCAAACGCGTCGTCATCAG
>URXI01000161.1 GCA_900551775.1 uncultured Eubacterium sp.
ACGGGCGATTTGTCAACGAGCTGATCAAAGACACGAAGATCAATCAGGCCCTAAAAGAAAATCGGACGATTTCCGGTTATTCGACCATCACCACCCGCGGCGGCAAAGCGAAGCGCGCCTTCTCCATTTACAACCCGATCCACGATCAGTCGGGCAAAATCATCGCAGGTGCCATTATCGCCATCATCACCGGTGACAACGAAGGGGATGTGGACAGGCTGATCAGGGAACTGAACTTCTATAAACAAGAAGTCACCAAGCTGCGCGGTGCCAAATACAGCATGGAAAATATCGTCGGTGTTTCCCCTGCAGTCATGCGTCTTCGCAAGGAGATCAGCCGCGCGTCAAAATCCAACTCTACCGTCCTCATCACTGGTGAAACGGGCAGCGGAAAAGAATTGGTGGCTCACTCCATTCATGCTCTCAGTTCACGCAGCGACAAGAGTTTTATCAAAGTGAACTGCGCCAATATCCCGAAAGATCTGATGGAGTCAGAGTTCTTCGGTTACGAAGGCGGTGCTTTCACCGGCGCCAATCAGAAAGGCAAAATCGGCAAATTTGAACAAGCGGACAAAGGCAGCATCTTCCTCGACGAAATCAACCAGTTGTCTTATGACCTGCAGCCCAAATTGCTCAGAGTCATGCAGGAGCGGGAATTTGAAAGAATCGGAGGCAGCAAAAGCATCGACATCGATGTCAGGTTTATCGCAGCCACTAACGTCCCTCTGGATGAACTCGTCAAAAATCACCTCTTCCGCACCGATCTGTATTATCGTTTAAACGTGGTGCCCATCTATGTGCCGTCTCTACGGGAACGGCGGGAAGACATCCCCTTACTCATCGATGATATCACAAAAAAGCTGGACGGCGAAATCGGCATTCCAGTCCACGAAATTCCTGTCAAAATTAAAAACAAACTGATGAATTTAGAATACGACTGGCCGGGAAATGTGCGGGAACTGCAGAATGTTATAGAATGGGCTGTTAATATGTCCTATGGGGAACCAATGAAGTGGAGCCACTTCAGTCAGTATTTCACCTTAAAGACTGGCGGCGACGAAGAGAAAAGCATGAAGCTGGACGACTTGTCGATGCTGGAGAAGGATCTGGTTCAGCAGGCTCTTTTGGAGCACGATACCAAAACGGCTGCCGCTGCTGCCTTAGGAATTTCCCGTACCATGCTCTATAAAAAAATCAAGAAATATGATTTGTAAAATTGTGCAAACTTTGATTTACAGAAGTGCAAACCAAAGTTTGCACTTTTTCTTTTGCAGTGAGATTTGCAGGCCGTCATCGTTGAAATTCCAACACCTTCTTTTTTGGCATCATCCTTGCGGTATTGTCATTGACAAGCTTCATCATTCAGAACGGAGGTAAGAATATGAAAAGGAATCAACAAGAAATTCAGGAAAAGCTGCAGGCTTTGATGGACCAGGAGGGTTTTGACGCGTTGCTGCTCACAAGACCCGAATCCATTCGCTACGCCACAGGCGTGACCAGCGCTTTTATGTATTTGAACATCCCTGTCGGCAACGTCATCGGCATCGTGCCAAGGTCAGGCAAGGCGGCTGTCGTCATGTCGGAGTTCGAAGGTAATGCGGCCAAAATTGACAGTCCGGACATCGACGTTCTCGGCTATCCGATTTTTGTCTACATCGCTGACTTCGACGCCGGCGGACGGGCAAAGGACGAACAGCCCAATACTGACAAAGCCTTCCATATGGCCGCGGCTTTTATCAGGGAAAAAGTGGGCAATGTGAAAAAAATCGGCATCGAAAGGCCCATGTTCCCTTATGACCGGATGCTTTTTCTGCAGGAGCAGTTCGGCAGCGATGTCCCAAAGGACTGTACCCAGCTGCTGAAAGAAGCGACAAAGTTCAAGACGGCGTGGGAAATCGAAGTGCTGCGAAAAAATGCTGAAGCCTCTCAGCGTGCCATGAGTTATGTGGCCAAGCATACGGAAATCGGCATGGATGAGCAGGACATTTTGCTGCTGATGAATCAGGGACTCGTCAACGAGGGGAAAGGGTTTTGTTCTACGAGACAGTGTAACGTGGTCGGCGAGCAGTTTTCGCCCATTTATCTGCCCCATACCTGTTACAAGCTGAAGGAGGGAGATACGGTGCGCCTGGACGGCGGCATCAACGCAAACGCCTATTCTTCTGACATCTCCCGCACTTATTTTGTCGGTCACAAGGTCAGCGACGAACGGCTGAAAATCTGGCATATCCTCCACGATACCTTTGAAAAGGTCTTTGCTATGATCGGCCCGGGGTCACGCATCTGCGACATCTTCAAAGCAGCGGAAGAGAGTGTCAGAACCGTCATCCCTGAATACCACCGCGGGCATTTCGGCCACTCTGTGGGCTGCTACGTGTGGTGGGAAGAATATCCAACCATCAGCCGGAACGACACCAGCTGCCTGGAGCCGGGAATGGTCATGAACCTGGAAATTCCATATTACAGCAGCTTCAATAACTCTTATAACTTCGAAGACACCTTCCTGGTGACCGATGACGGGATTGATCGTTTTACGAAGCACAGCGACGATATTTATTGGAGAGATTAGTGCAGTCTGTCAAAAGAATCTGACACTGCCAGAAAGGAGATAAATCAATGAATAAAGGCATCTTGATCATCGTATTGGCCTACATCGTGGTGCTCGCCTGCATCGGTGTATATTTCAACAAAAGGAACAAGAACAACCACGACTTCTATGTAACCAGGGACAGGATTCCAGGCTGGGCGATTGCAATTTCGGAACGGGCGACCACCAGTTCCTCCTGGATGATGCTGGGCGGTACCGGCGCTGTCTACACCATGGGGATTTCCGGACTATGGCTGTTTTTCGGTCTCTATCTGTCCCTGATCATCTACTGGTTCTGGTTCGCCAAAGCTTTTAAAAAGGAGAACGATAAAAATCCGCAGCTGACGCTGACTTCTTTTATCGCTGCCAGATGGGGTTCTCATGAAAAAATCATCCGCCTGCTCTGCGCTTTAATCATCGCTGTGTTTTACATCATCTACGCGGCTTCCAATCTGGTGGGCGCGGGCAAAACGGTAAACAGCCTCTTTGGCTATGACGTCGTTCCAACCATGATCGTCGTCGCCGTCATCATCACTGCCTATGCGGCTCTGGGCGGCTTGGGCTCCATCATCTACAATGACTTGATCCAGGCGGTCATCATGTGTTTCGCCCTGATCGTCCTGCCCGTCATCGCCTGGGTACAAGTATTTCAAAACGGCGGCCTGTCGGCAGGACTCGCCGCATCGGGACCGGATTACATGGCGCTCTTCGGCGGACTTACCACGGGCAGTGCCTTTTTGCTGGTATTCAATCAGTCTTCTTACGTCTGGGGAAACTTTGGCATGGATACCGTGACCAGAAAAGTTATGGCTATCAAAAAGAACGAGGATATCAAATCCGGGCGGGTGGCTGGTCTGATAACTGGCTTTCTCTGGTATGGCGGCGTGTTCTCCATCGGAATCACAGGGCTCTGCCTCTATGGGGCTGGTACCTTCGAAGATCCGGAAACCCTGTTTCCAACCATGGTAAACGACTTGCTGCCAGGCGGACTCTCGGTCTTGGTCCTCTGCGGCGTCATCGCTGCCATCATGTCCACATGTGCCGATCAGATATTAGCTGTCACAGGGGCAATCTCTGTGGATATCGTGCAAAAGGTCTTCAAAATCGAAATGAGTGAAAGGAAGGCACTCTTTTTCTCAAAGGCGCTGCTGGCTTTGGTCGGCGTCGCCACTTTCCTGTTCGCGCTGAACTCCGGTGACCTTGTCATGAATATGGTCAGCTTTGCCTGGTCGGGCATGGGCTCCTCTTTGGGACCAGTCGTCCTTTTGACCATGCTGGATAAAAAGGCTTCCGGGGTCGGCATGATCGCCGCCTTGATTGCAGGCGCCGGTCTGACACTGGTGTGGAGCAAACTGGCTTTCTTGGCTGCAATTGACGTAAAGTTCGGCGCGTTTTTCATCGCACTGATCGTAGGTATCATCGTCAGCAGGCTCGTTCCAAACAAAGGCGTTCCGCAAGAATAGGAATGAGGTCAAAAAATATTGAACCGGATGGCGTGAACCATCCGGTTTGTCATCTGTTCGCCAGGCTAAGCTGCAGGGATTAGAAGGGAATAGCAGGGATTAGAATGATGGAATATTCTTCCAATGCATGCCATTACATGTTCGTCTAAATCCATTCTGAACAAAGTTCGGTTTCAACTTACAATATACTTGAGCAAAATCCCACTATTCCTTGCAATTCCAGCGTTTTTCTCCTCATAATTTAATCGTGAAAATGAACTTTGTTCAAACTGAATTTTGGACATACTATTATTCGCTTGATTGCACTATACAAAAGATATGATTATTTTAACTTGATCCAGCCGTGCGCTTTCATTGCCTGTTCTATGTTGGAGCCACTTTCTTTTGCTTCTTTTAGTGCATCATTAACGGAGGTCATATAAACTCCGTTAAGTCCATCTTTTTTACCATTTAGGTTGGAACTTATATACCAATCTCCTTTTACATAACATGAATTAGTTTCGCCATGGACGTTTTTACCGCTCTTTAAGTTCCCATATGCAGTATCACTCACATAATATGGAACGATTGTTTTACTGTCCTGTGAATAGTAAGGTACAACTTTATACGTTTTATTCTTGTACGTTTCTAGCGACTTTATTAACTTGCTGTAATCTCCTCCCCCCATTCATTTCCTTTATCTGATTTGCTAGCTTATTCAAGTCCACCCCATTAAATATATCTGCCATACTCACATCTTTAGCAAATTTTAAATACTCATCTCCCAAATTCTGTGTCTTTTCCTTTGGTCCAAAGTCAAGTCCGAAAAAAGCCTTGACAATCTCACTGTTGCGATTCTGTCCAGTTATATCAATAATTTCTTTAACCGCGTCAATCAGATTATCTACAGCAGACTTTGCTTCAGTTCCTCCGCTACTGCCATCACCGTCATGATAGCTGCATTTAATCTTGAATCCGCTTTCGAAACTGCCATAATAAGAATATACGCCTCCTGACGGGCAGACTGCCTCATCTATTTTTATGTACTCCTCAAAGGCTCCTTCAGTAAGTTTCTCAAGTTCACCTGCCATATAATCCACGGCAAGGTGATGTTTCAGGGAAGTCCTGTTCGCTTCGCAAACTGTGGCCTTTGCCTCTTTCTGTTTACCCGTGAAGATTACAATAGACACGGCTACGAGAATCGCGATGATTGCTACGACGACGAGCAGTTCGGCTAGCGTGAATCCTCTATTATTATGATTTGATAAATGAAATAGTCTTCTCATTCTCGCTTTACCTTCCCATTTGATTTTATTATTATAGCAAATTAAATAAATTCGGTAAAGGCATGCTTAGTATTTGATAAAAAAAATCATATTTATATTTTCGGTCTACCATGTTAATAGCGTATATAAAAACAAGAGCCGCTACGAAGAATATATCGGCTCCTGCCTTTTCTAAAGAGTAGATTTATTTTACTGTTGCCTGTACTTTTGTCCAACCTGTATAGACTTTCTTTCCGTCTATAACTCGATAACCTCTTATCTTATACCAATAGGTTTTTCCTTTCTTCAATCCCTTTGTGTTAACATATGAAGTCGTAGTCTTTGTAATCATCTTCTTATATGCACTGTTTTTCTTCGTAGATTTGAAAACTTCGTATCCATCTAGCTTATAACCACTCGTCTTTTTCCAAGAAAGTTTTATCTTCCCTTTTATACATTTCTTTGTAACCGAGATAATCTTTGTACCTCTTACACCCTTAGTGATTTCTTTTGCTGTGGCCTGAATTGCCCTATCTGCAGTTTCTGTATCTACCAATACGTAATAGGAAAAGTGCCCTGTTTTAATACGATATTTTTCTTTACCATCAATCTTAACCAATTCGCCTGCAACTGCTTCTGCAAATCCATTTGTTTTGACGTAAATAGCTTTTAATATATTTGCAGCTATTTTTTTAGGTATATCAACAATAATTTCTGCTTTTCCTCCATCAAAGCTTCTGACTTTCTTCTCACCTGCCATCAAATTGAAATTAAGCACCGTTGCACTATCACCAATTACTGCTTTCACCTTGTCAGGAAGCTGTGACTTTTCAGTTTCAGATATGGTAATTTTTAAATTCCCCTCAGATGAAACTGCAGTTTTTTCGATTTTCTCCATGGATTTTTGATCAAATTGCACAGTACCCAGCGGCGTAACGACTTTCAGCTCAGCATTAGTTTCTTTTAACAGCTGATTGACAACTGCCGAAGGCAATTCTAACTGGAATGCTGCCGAAAGAACCGAAGTCTTTAATTCAAAGGTCACTGTCGAGGTGATATCCGTCGCGCCAGCCGCTTTCGCTTGTTTTTCTGCCTGCTTTATCTTTTCTACCACTTTTTCGGCTGCAGTTTGATCGATGACTGCGCTTCCTTTATTCTCCGCTGTTTCAGGCTTCACTTCAACGTTGGTTTCCGTATTTGCACTGACACTGCCGCCTGTATTCTTTGTGACTTCCGTTTTCGTTTCAGTTCCCGCATTGACATCTTTTTCTGTTGTAATGATTACAGTAGAACCGTCAGGTTTTGTTACCGTTTCAGTCTTCTGATTCTCCTTCTGATCATCTATCGGAGGCAGAACTGTACCACCGCCACCGCCAGAAGGCGTTTCGATTCTTTTAAATTTTACGATAACCGGTACATTCTGATCTGGATCTATTTTGTCATCATTCACAGCATTTACAGAATAATATTCCCTCTCTAAAGTATATGATTTGGCATTGAGCGCCTTTTGAAAGTCTTCCAAGTCAAATGCTATCCAGCCTTCTTTATCTGCTGTTCCGACAAAGTTTTTATCCATAAGCTCGAGAATGCTTTCATTTTCATCTACATAAAGTTTGCCGTCTGTCCACGATGTATGATAGTGTCTTTCTTCACCTCCTACTGAATATACAAACACATAATCTTTTAGATGAGTTACACTGCTTTCCAAAAGTGTGTTTCCTCGATACAGACCTTCAATTTCATACCCTTCATCGACTAAAATATAGCAAGACAAAAATCCATTTTCAATCTGTGTCTGAACTAATGTCGAAGACGGCTTTTCATTATCATTCCATGGATTTCCTACAACCTTTCCACCCGTCTCTGCACTATAGGTTATGTCAAAAGATTCTACTTTCTCTAACATACAGGAAGATATTGTCTCTTTCCCAGTTTTCAAAAAGAAATAATAAGTTTGATTCTTTGACAGTTTCAGTGCTCCATCTGTTAGATTATCAAGATGATAAATATATTTATTCTGTCCCTGCTCATCAGTGTAGCATGCAATTGTCGTGGATGGATCCTCACGATTTTCTCCATCGAAATAAAGAATCTCAGGATAGAATGGATATTCGTTATCCCCATTATGTTTAAATGCATATACAGCATCTTCTTCAGGAGTAAAAGCAAGTAAACTATAAAATTCCCCCTTTAATTTGCCAGCAAAATTCTCATTGGCATCGATAGACTGCGCATTAATTAACATGAACCCGACCATCTCTCCTGGTTCGCTTTCCGTCACATCTGATTCATCCGGCAAAAAAACCTCAAAACGGAAATAATATGTTTTATTACCTTTTAACCGAAAAACAACTTCATTTACTGAATATACTGCTCTATCGTAGAGCGATAGCTGAATATACTCATCACTTTCTTTTATAAACCCATCAACAAAAAATTCTGTGTTGTCGCCTTTTTTTCTCGGCTCGTATGAGAATGCATAAGTGCCATCCTTCGCAGGGGTATAACTATACCAGTAATAATCGCCTGTTCTTTCATTTTCACTTGGAGTGACTTCTGTCCCAGGAGTTATTCCCACAGCCTTATCTATTCCATTCGTAGGTAACGGATTCCCTTCTTCTCCTGTCGCCGCAAATCCTGCCATTGGCATAAATGCCATGGCAAGCATCACGATCATTAAAATCGTTAACGACTTTTTTGATTTCTTCATACAACATACCTTCTTTCTCAATTACATTCTTGGTGTCCCTCTATTTGACAATCCTACTACTAGTCCCTATTGCCCGCCATTCATTGTCAAAATATTCAAGCTCCCCTAAGGTTATTTTAGCGGATTTTCCGCTAAAAGTCAACCTCATTTCTTCCATCCACCTATTCAGCGCTCTGTGGTTAGCGGATAATACGCTAAAATCATGAGGCGTATATTTTCCTATGATAAAATGTTATTTCAATAATATCGGAAATTGGGCAACCTATTAGGAGTGAGGTGAATTAAAAGAAATGTACCACAGAATCAGGGATCTACGAGAAGACCAAGATCTTACTCAGAGGGAAATGGGAGAGATCCTGAACTGCTCTCAGCGCGTCTACAGCAACTATGAGAGAGGAGATTTAGAGATTCCCACCGACATTCTTATCAAGCTGGCACGATTCTATAATACAACAACCGATTATATCCTTGGCCTGACCGATAAAAAAGAACGTTAAATAAAACACCCATCCCGTTGATCCTGGAATGGGCTTTTTTATAGAAATTAACAATGATTCACTTACAAATTTTTCACCAGTTCCATCAACACTTCTGTCCCAAAGGCAGTTGCGCCCACCGGAATCCGTTCATCTGCCGCATGCGCCAGAGCTGTAAAGTTATAATCCTCCGGCAACTTCATTGGCGTGAAGCCGTAGGTCTGAATACCCAGCTTTGACAGAAATCTGCCATCTGTCACACCGCTGAGCACAAAAGGAACCGGTTTTGCCTCTGGTTCGCGGCTGGTCAAGGTATAGGAAATCACATCGTACAGACGCATGTCTATTTTGCTGGAGCCAGGGTCGTATTCCACCACCTCGATCTCGTAATCCGAACCGATCAGGCTCTTCACGTCGGCGATGCCTTCCTCCATGGTGCAGCCTGGCACCAGCCGTAGATCGCATTCAAAAGAAACTGCTGACGGGATGACATTGATCGCGCTGCCGCCGCTGACAATGGTCACGTTGGCGTTGTTATGTAAGAGCGGATCAAAGAGCTCCCCCGCAGTTCCCAGAAGCCTCAGCGTTTTGTCCGTCTTTGACGGTTTCAGCAGCCGTCTGAGCACTTTGCCCTGAATGCCGCCCATAATACCTGCAAAACCCTCGATCATCAAAGTCGCCGCCGGCGTAATGCGCACAGGCAGCCTTTCCGTGGACAGCTTGACGATGGCGCGGGCAGCTCTCTCCATTGCCGTGCCGTGATGAGACAGCGAGCCGTGTCCCCCTTCGCCCTTTGCC
>URXI01000162.1 GCA_900551775.1 uncultured Eubacterium sp.
AGGATGCCAATAGACCAGGGATGTAGGAAAAATAATTTGAAAACCTGACGAAAAGCACTTGACTTTTGTTAGCAGGTTTTTTTGCGTGTTTTCTTGATCAAAGTATCTACGGCCCTGATATCGCCCACATAGTCCATGCCCCAGATCTTTTCTAAAAGATATTCTCTTGTCAAAACGCGTCCGATATTTTCCATCAGTTCACGGAGCAGAGCGAATTCTTTTGGGGTCAGCTCCACCGCTTTCTCGTGTACGGTGCAGGTATAGGCGTCCAAATTGAGAATGATGTCAGAAAACTGCAATGTGTGAACAGACTGCTCATGGCTGGATCTGGACAACATCCGCTTTACTTTCAAGGCAAAGATGGAAGATTGAAAGGGCTTTACCAGATAGTCGTCTGCGCCGGCATGGTATCCCACGATATGATAGCCCTCATCCTCTAAAGCGGAAAGAAATAGAATGGGCACATCTGATGTCTGGCGTATTTTCTTGCAGACATCAAATCCGCTCAGATCCGGCAGCATGACATCAAGGACGATCAGGTCCGGATTTTTAGATTGAAATATTTCTATGGCGGAAGCTCCGTCCGCCGCTTCCAGGACGTTGAGTCCTTCTGAGCGCAGGTACAGGCTGATTAATTCTCTGAATTTCTTTTCATCGTCAACGACTAATACAGTGTTCATGTTTCTCCCTTTCTCAAAGCGTTTCCTTATGAATTCAGTTTACCAAAATCCACAAAAATTACAACAGTTCCTATAAAAATGCAATAAAAAAGAAAACTAGGTACACACCAAGTACAAACCGATATGCTATGATTTGATCAAGATAAAAAAACGAAAAATTGTGATAATTAATTAGGAGGTTGAAATTGTGAAAAAAATCATTGTATTATTGCTGGTCCTGTGTATAGCAGGAGCCTTTGCCGGATGCAAGAACGGCAGTTCCTCTGGAGACGGCGGTGGAAAAGCCTCTGAAAGAGAAGATGTTGTAATCAGTCTCAAATCGGACCCGAAGACTTTTGATCCAGTCAGCACATCTACGAGCAGTGCCAACACGGTTATGTTTCAGATCTACGATTCCCTGATTCATATGAACGAGGAATTTGAGGTAGAACCGCGCCTTGCGGAAAGCTATAAGGTATCGGATGACGAAAAGACCTATACTTTCAAATTGACAGAGGGTGTGAAATTCCACAATGGGGAAGCGTTGAAAGCAAGCGACGTAGTTTATTCCATCAAGCGGGCGCAGAAATCTCCGTACACTTCGGCTTATGTTGATTCTGTGGATTATGCCGAAGCAGTCGACGATAATACTGTTGCGGTTCACCTGACTGACGTGGATGCGTCTTTCCTGGAAAAAATTCAGATCATCATGATTGTCAATGAGAAAACGGTAAAAGAAGCGGGGAAATCCTATGCTGATCATCCGGTGGGAACAGGTCCATACAAATTTGTCTCCTATAAAGCCGGGGTGGAAGTCAAACTGACCAGATTCGACGACTATTACCGAGGTGCGGCGAGAATCAAAGATGTGGATTATCAGATTATCACCGATGACAATACGGCTACAGTAAATTTACGTACTGGAGATGTGGACGCTGGAAGTTTTGCCAGAGCATCCTATGATGAAGTGATGAATGAGCCGGCTCTGACTGTAGCCGACTGGAGTGCAAACAGTCTCTACTATTTTGCAGTCAATAATGAAGTCGCGCCGTTTAACGACCCGATTGTAAGACAGGCGATCAATTATGCCATCGACAGAGAATACATTGCTGAAGTTGAGACCAATGGTCTGTCAAAGATTACCTCTGTCATGCTGCCGCCTTCTGTATTCGGTTACTCTGATGAAATCAATCAGACCTATACCTATGACCCGGATAACGCCAGAGAACTGCTGAAGAAAGCCGGCATCAAAACACCGATGGAAATTGGTACGATTAAAATTCCTGAAGGAGATGGCAAGAATGCGGCAGAAGCGCTGCAGCATTGTCTTTCTGAAATCGGCCTGGAGGTGGAAATTGAAATCTTAGAACAGAACAAGTTCTATGATGAAACCGATTTTGGTGATTATGAAATCGCATGGTGTCAGATCAGTCTTCTGCGGGACGCGGATTCTTATTCCATCCTTTTCACTTCAGATCAGATTGACGGTATGAATACTGCCCGTTATAGCAATCCGAAGGTAGACAAGCTCTTTACCCAGGCAAAAGCTACCACGGATCAGAAAGAACGTCTGAGACTATATGCCGAAGTTTTTAATCTGATCGGTGAAGATGCCGCCTATATTCCGGTATATGTTCCAACAAATATCTACGCATATAATAAAAATCTAAAAATTGATGTGCTGGAGCCATCCGTTCAATTTGTCTACGATATGCACTGGAATTAATCTAAACAAAAGGGCTGGAATGATGCTGAAGCTGAAAATCATCATTTCGGCCCTTCGTTTTTCGAGAGGAGAACTGTAATGACCAAATATGTATGGAAGCGATTATTGCTTTTGATACCGACGATATTAGGTGTCATGTTTATCGTGTATACGATTTTATCTCTGACACCGGGAACACCGGGAAAATTGATCCTCGGCCAGTCGGCCACGCCGGAGGCAATTAATCAGCTAAATGAAGAACTCGGATTTAATAATCCCTTTTTAGTCCGTTTTTTTGACTATATTGTCGATGCACTGCACGGAGATTTTGGCGTATCCTACAATACACAGAGACCGGTCTTTGACGAAATCTTTCCAAGGTTTCCGACGACCGTGATCATCGCCTTCCTCAGTGTCATTTCTGCGGCCATCGTCGGCATTCCCATTGGAATCTTGTCAGCGGTGAAACAGTATTCCTTCATAGATGGATGCAGCACCACCTTAGCCCTCTTTATGGCAGGAATTCCATCCTTCTGGCTGGGTCTGATGCTGATGCTGGTATTTTCTCTGCAGCTGGGCTGGCTGCCGCCCAGTGGCACAGGATCGTGGGAAAATTACGTACTGCCGACTTTGACGCTATGCATTACCGGATCGGCGCTGATCGTGCGCATTACGCGGACCATGATGCTGGAAACCATCCGGCAGGATTATATTAGAACGGCCAGGGCAAAGGGCGCCAGTGAAAAACGAGTTATTTTCCACCACGCTCTCAAAAATGCCCTTCTGCCGGTGATCACTTCTCTGGGCATCCAGTTTGGAGGCATGCTGGGCGGTACCATTGTCATCGAATCAGTATTCAGTCTTCCGGGACTGGGCACTCTGATTGTCGATGCAATCAGAATGAAGGATATCCCGCTGGTCATGGCATCCGTTATTTTTCTCGCTGTCTTATTCTGCCTGATTCTCTTGCTGATGGATCTTTTCTATGCATTCATTGACCCGAGAGTGAAAGCCCAATACGTGAAATAGGAGGACGCCATGAATACAATACAGACTAGGAAAACAGAAAAGAGAAAAAGAAAAAGCCAGGCTCGTGAAATCTGGCACAGAATGAGGAAAAATAAGCTGGCGATGATCGGTCTGGCCATCCTCATCGTATTCCTTCTATTAGCCGTCTTCGCCGATGTTATCGTCGATTACGATACGGACGCCCTGGGCAGGGGCCAGGATAGATTAGCAGGTCCCAGCGCAGAGCACTGGTTCGGGACCGACTATCTGGGCAGAGATGTATTTGCCAGAATCGTATATGGCACAAGAGTCTCCCTGGCGCTGGGACTGGGAATCACGGTCATCGCCCTTTCAATCGGCGGCTTCCTCGGTGCAGCAGCAGCCTATTACGGAGGGATCATTGAAAGTGTAATCATGCGTATCGCGGATATGCTGATGTGTATTCCGTCAATTTTGCTGACACTGGCAATTATTGCAGCTCTGGGAACCAGTCTTCAGAATCTGGTCATTGCGGCAACCATAGCTTCGGTACCGGCATTTACGCGGATCATCAGATCCTATGTCTTCACCGTCATCGGAGAAGAGTACATAGAAGCCGCACGGGCAGGGGGAATGAATGATTTTCAGATCATCACTTCTCATATCCTTCCCAACGTGATCGGCCCCATCGTTGTAGAAGCCACCATGAATGTGGCGGGAACCATTCTCTCCATCGCAGGACTCAGTTTTCTCGGCATGGGCGTACAGCCTCCGCAGCCGGAATGGGGCGCTATGCTCTCTGATGCCAAAGATTTTATGATGAACCAGCCGACCCTGGTCTTCTTCCCGGGACTTGCCATTGTACTGGCGGCCCTATCGCTGAATTTGCTGGGGGACGGACTGAGAGATGCCATTGACCCAAGATTAAAGGATTGAGGATGAAAGTATGAAAGAATCGATGTTAGAGATAAAAGATTTACACGTGGTATATCGCACGGAAGCCGGAGAAGTAAAAGCGGTTAATGACGTTGCTCTTTCGGTAAAGAAGGGGGATGTGCTGGGAATCGTGGGAGAAACCGGGGCAGGAAAATCCACCACGGCCCTTTCTGTGCTCAGACTGCTGCCGGAGAGAACGGGAAAAATCACCAGAGGCAGGATCCTATTTGACGGGGAAGATCTGCTCACTATGACAGAAGCTGATATGCGTGCGATTCGAGGAGAACGGATCTCCATGATTTTTCAAGACCCCATGACTTCTCTCAATCCTGTCATTCCGGTGGGCAAACAGATTGCGGAAGCAATCCGACTCCACCAGGCAGACAGCAAAGGGCAGGAAAGCGTAGAAAAGCGAGTTGACGAAATATTGGAACTGGTTGGAATTCCAAGCTCCAGAAAAAATGAATATCCCCATCAGTTTTCCGGCGGCATGAAGCAGAGAGTGGGAATTTCTGTGGCTCTGGCCTGTGAGCCGGAACTTCTCATAGCAGATGAACCGACTACAGCCTTGGACGTTACCATACAGGCTCAGGTTCTGTCTATGATGCAGGACCTGAAACAAAAGCTGGACATGTCTATGGTTCTGATCACTCACGATCTGGGCGTCGTAGCTGAAATGTGCGATGACGTTGCCGTGATGTATGCTGGAGAAATCATTGAATCTGGCACGGTGGACGATCTTTTCCTCAGCGAAAAAAGACATCCATATACAGAAGGTCTCTTTGGATCTATCCCCGATATAGACAGGGAAGAGCGGAGGCTGCATCCTATCGACGGACTGATGCCGGATCCTGTGGATCTGCCAGAGGGATGCAAGTTTCACCCCAGATGCACTCGCTGCATGGAAATCTGCAGAACTGAAAAACCGTCGCAGAATGCAGACGGAACCCATATGATTCGCTGTCACCTGTTCAGTGAGGAAAAGGAGATGATAAAATGAACGCCCCATTGCTTGAAACGGTAAATCTGAAAAAGTATTTCAAAACATCAAAGGGAAATCTCCACGCGGTGGATAACATCAACCTGCAAGTTGCAGAAGGCTCAACTCTGGGCATTGTAGGCGAATCTGGCTGTGGAAAATCCACCCTGGGACGGACAATCCTCAGATTGACAGAACCCACAGAGGGGCAGATTCTCTTTGAAGGCAATGACATCTGCAAATTGTCCAAGAAGGGGCTGAAGGATCTGCGCAAGAGTATACAGATTATTTTTCAAGATCCCTTTTCCAGTTTGGACCCCAGGAAGTGTGTTCTGGACCTCATAGCAGAGCCTTTGCTGGTCAATAAGAAAGAATATTCCAAGTCTGATGTCTATGCCAAAGCCTATGATCTGATGGATACAGTAGGGCTTGCGGAACGTCTGGCTTATAGTTATCCCCATGAACTGGACGGCGGCCGCAGACAGAGAATCGGTATCGCCCGTGCTTTGTCCCTGAAGCCAAAATTCATCGTCTGCGATGAACCAGTATCGGCTCTGGATGTGTCCATTCAGGCACAGATCCTGAATCTGCTGATGGATCTGCAGGAAGAGATGGGGCTGACCTATCTTTTCATCACCCACAATCTCAGTGCAGTAAAACACATCTCAGATGAGATCGCCGTTTTATATCTGGGTCAGTGTGTGGAGAAAGCACCCACTGCCGAATTGTTCCGCAGCCCCCAGCATCCCTATACCAAAGCCCTTCTTTCCGCTGTTTTGAAACCGAATCTGAACGAGAGGGGACGCCTTCGCAATGTGATTCACGGTGAGGTGACCAGCCCCATCGATCCGGCGCCGGGCTGCCGTTTTGCGGCTCGTTGCCCGCATCGCACGGAAAAATGTATGACCGCAGATGTTATGTTGAGAGACGTGGGTGCAGGCCATCAGGTCGCCTGTGTCCTGGCGGAGAATTGACAAGGAGAGATTATGTTTCAGGAACAGTTGCAACAGATTTTGGACGATATCATCAATCGCTGCGGAACGGAAGTCAGCGCGGCCATCTATTATAGAGGAAAGTGCGCGGCTGCAGCAGCAGGAAGCGGGGACGGGCGGGCGCAAGTTACAGATCGCTTTAACGTAGGGTCCATTTCAAAGATCTACTGCGCTGCCGCTGTAATGAAGCTAGTAGAAGAAAAGAGAATTACACTGGATACAAAAATCTGCCAGGTGCTTCCGCAGTTTCAGATGGCGGACCGTCGCTACCGCGACATCACTTTTCGCATGTGTCTCAATCATTCGTCGGGACTTCCGGGAACGGGGATGAGACTGGCTTTTCAGACAGATTTTCTCTACGACGAATTCAAGGAAGCCTTTTTTGACTACCTGTCCCATGGGAAATTGAAGGCTGATCCGGGCAGTTTTTCTGTCTACTGTAATGACGGCTTTGATTTAGCCGCCTTTGCCATTGAAGAGATAACAGGGAGATCTTACAGCAGCTACCTCAGTCGGGCAATTTTAGAACCTCTGGGTGCAGGTTCTACAGGATGTGGAATAGATGTCCTGACGGGCAAGCTGGTCAGACAAAATGGCTGTCCTCTGGAATATCTGGCCTGTCTCGGGTCTGGCGGAATCGTGACTAACTTGACCGACTGTGCCAAGTTTGGAGAGATGTTTGCTGTAGAGAGCAGCTGCGAGATGACCTGCCCGCAGGGAAAATCCCGCACGGGGAATACCCAGTCTCTGTATTACGGATTGGGCTGGGATACGGTTTCACTCTCTACAGAACGCTATGACTTTGGACCGGGCACTTTAGGCAAGAGCGGCGGTACCAGTCAATTCGCCTCCTATCTGCTGGTCAGCCCCCGATATGAACTTTCCATTGCTATTTCCGCTACAAAGGATACTGAAATTGTCCCTCTTGAAGTGGCCTCTGAGATTGGAGCGGCTTTTCTGAAGTCTGAGGGCGCTGATATAGTAAAACCGCAGATGCCATCAGAGCATGTAAGGCCAAGGGCAATGGATGGATTATACTTTGGAAACAGAGGCCTGTATCGGGTTTGTTCAAAGGAGATGGATTTCGAGGTTGATGAATTTACACCTGACGGCTGGAAGAAATTTGCAGAAACTGGAGAGGATTTTTCGTTTCAGGAGAGGGAAGGCGCTGTGGATCTGATGATGAGATGGCAGGGGGCGGATCTGGTTCTGGCTCAAAAGTTTGAGTCAAAAGAGACCTTGCCAGTGAGGAAGAAAACCGCCTGGGAACAGCGGATCGGCAAGTCTTATCTCATTTATAACGGTCATCCCGACGATTTGGATATTGGGGATATGGTCAACGGGATTACCATCTATCGGACAGAGACTGCAGAAAGTGAATTTGAGAAGAATATCGTTCTCTTCTGCGCAAAGGAGGAAGGCGGTTTTCGGATGATGCCGGCTATGCCCGCAGGTGATTTCGAGACAGACTATGTGCTGGACGGAGAGGGTGGTTCAGGCTGCAGAGACACCTTCACTCCCTTTGTGGAGATAGAATCTGGGATAGAAATCCTGTACGACTGCGGTGTGCGCTATATCGACACCGATAGTCTGCCGAAACTGGCATCTCAGACGGTCAGATCTCGTGTGCCGCAAAAAAATCCCGCCTTTCGAACTGATGCAGGTTATCGTATCACGGTCTGTAAGCCACAGCATGTAAAGATTCTTCTCTTTGATGAAGAACTGTACCCTTATTATGATGAACGCCGTGACTGCGTTTTTCCTATGACGAAAAAGGGCTACATCGTATTTCTAGCCAGGAAACCTTTTTCTGCGGAGGTCTCATATGAACAAAAAGAAATAGGTGAAGAAGATGAATATAGAAGCAATTGACCGCTATGCAGCGGAGCAGATGGAACGATTTGAGGTTCCGAGCCTTTGTTATGTCCTGGTGCAAAGAGGAAAAGTGATTCACGCCAGCACCCTTGGCACTGCCGATCTGTCAACTGGCAGGAAAGCGGATTTACATACCAGGTATCCCATCTGCTCTCTGACAAAGTCCATGACCGCTCTCTGTATGGGCATGCTTGCAGATGAAGGAAAGCTCAGCTTCGAGATGCCGGTAAGAACTTACTTGCCGGAATTCAAGATGGCAGACAGCTATGCGGGTGAACATGCCACGATTCGCGATCTGCTCTCCCATATGACGGGGCTTCCCAGACATGATCCTGCAATCTTCAAAATCGGTGAAGAGGAGGAATCTCTGGAGAGAATGGTTGAAAAAATCGGAATGCTGCCTATGAATCGTGAATTTCGCAGCCGTTTTGAATACATCAATCCGATGTACCTGGTCTGCAGTCTGATCATCGAGCGGCTGTCGGGAAAATCTTACGGAGAATTTCTCAAAGAAAGGCTTTTCGGGCCCATAGGAATGAAAGAGAGTTCTGCCTTCACAGAGGATATGCTGAACTCCGCCAACCGTGCGAAGCCATATATTCGTCTGAAAGACGGATCAATGGTTGAAACACTCAGTTTTTGCAATGACAGTCTGTCTGGGGCTGGGAATGTGAACTCAACCCTGGCAGACATGGCAGCTTATATGGGTTATTTGATAGAACAGAAGACGGAGAAGGGGGAGCAGCTGATTTCTGAACAGACACGAAAGCAGATTTTTGCTACCCATACCATTGACTGGTGCGGGTATGACTACAAGTGGCCGGAGATGCCAGTAGCCTGTTATGGTCTGGGATGGACGATTCAGCCGTATCGGGGAAACCTCTGTTTCTGTCATGCAGGCAGCCTCTATGGCTTCACCTCTTATATGTCATTTCTGCCCTATGAACAGACAGGCGTCGTGTTGCTGTCTAATCTGGAGCAGTGTTTCCTGCCGCAAACCATGGCCCATCACCTCTTTGACGCGGCGTTAAAGCTGCCCTATGTAAACTGGGAGGAACGATATGCCGAGAATCAGCGAAATGTGGACGCAGCCTATGAAGCACATAACGAGGAAATTTTGCGGACCG
>URXI01000163.1 GCA_900551775.1 uncultured Eubacterium sp.
GCAACCGCACAGATGTGGGCCTGGGACTTCGCCTTTGATGCAAAAAAGCCTGTACACTCCAAGACCACGTCTACGTCCAAAGTCTTCCAAGGCAGCTTTGCCGGATCTGGTTCTGCGTAGATTCTGATTGCTTTTCCATCTACAGTGATGGACGAATCATCGTGTTCCACAATATGATCTCTGTACGCCCCCTGCACACTGTCATATTTGAGAAGATAAGCCAGCATTTCCGGCTTGGTCAGATCGTTGATCGCGACAACCTCAAACTCCGGATCGTCAAAGACCTTGCGGAATGCCAGTCTGCCAATTCGTCCAAATCCATTAATTGCAACTTTGATACTCATAATTTCCTCCTTTTGTCCACAATACCAGCATTGATTCTTTTTTATTTTACCAAAGACTGTCACTGATATGCACTTGAATTTTATCTATCTATCGTAAAAACTGATCTATGGTGGAATACAGGAGATCAGCCTCAATGGGCTTTGCCAGATGGGAATTCATCCCTGCTTCCCTGGATTTCTCTATATCCTCCGCATATGCATTGGCAGTCATGGCGATGATCGGCACTGTCTTTGCATCGGGACGATCCATGGATCTGATCTTTTTCGCTGCTGTCAGCCCGTCCATGACCGGCATCCTGATATCCATCAAAATCAAATCAAAGGTGCCCACTGCACTTTCTTCAAACAGGCGAGCGCCTGTTCTGCCATCTTTGGCATGAATAATTTTCGCACCCTTTGCTTCCAGCAGCTTTGTTGCTACCATGGTATTCAGTGGATGATCTTCGCAGAGAAGGAAAACTTTCCCTTTAAAATCTGCCCTGCTGATCTGACCCGCTTTCTGCGGTTTCCATCCTGTCTCTTCTTCTGCAAGGTCCAGACAGAGAGTCGTCTGGAATACAGTTCCCTGTCCAATCTGGCTTTCCACTGTAATATCGCCGCCCATCAGTCTGGCTAAATTTCTGGCTATGGCCAGGCCCAGACCGCTTCCCTGATATGCGGTGATCGTGCCGTCGTGTTCCTGCGTAAACGGATCGAAAATCTGTCCCATAAACTGTTTTGAAATCCCGATTCCGGAGTCGGATACAGAAAAACGAACTCTCGCTTTTCTGCCTGCAGTCTCCAGGACTTCATATCTCAACTCCACAGTCCCGCCACTGGCAGTAAACTTAACAGCATTGTTCAGCAGATTCAAGAGAATCTGCTTGATTCTGGTTTCATCACCACGGAAGACAAAATCACTTTCTGTACAATTGACCACTTTGTAGTTGATTTTCTTTTGATCAGCCTGCGGCGCAATCATTCCATTGATTTCATTGAGCATGGCACTGCTGCGGAAAGGTTCATCGGCCAAGACTATTTTGCCGCTTTCGATCTTTGACATGTCCAGAATATCGTTTATCAGCGATAACAGATATTCAGCCGAAGACAGCGTCTTTTCCGCATACTCCCTGCACAATGGGGTGCTTTTTTCACTCCGCTTCTGAATCTCAGCGAGACCGATGATCGCGGTAAGCGGTGTGCGGATTTCGTGGCTCATCCTGGCCATGAAATCCGATTTGATGTTGCTGGCTTCCTCCGCCATGTGCAGAGCCGCCTTCAGTTCCTCATTCTTCTTCTCCTGCTCGGCCACGATATTCGTCACATCTGAGCGCGTGCAGAGAATCGTATCATATTCCTTGTCGATATAGCAGTAATGCAGACTTTTATATCGCCTATCTCCTGACTGCGTACACATAGTATAGGTGAAGCTGTAGCTGCCCTCTTCCTCAAGTTTTCTCAAAACAGCCTCCAGGCTGGTCTGCTCCATAAACTGCCGTCTGTCGTCTTCATTCACCAAAGCTTCCGCTCTGCGTCTGACGATATCTTCATATTTTGCCGTATCTGACTGTAGATCCTCAAATTCTGTTTCAAAATCATCATAAGCGCTGAACCTGGTGGCCATGCCGGTTCTGGCGTCGATAGCCACTGCAAAATCATAGTCCGTCTGAATAATCGTATCCATGATGTTTTTTAACACTTTCTCATAGGTGATATCCTGACAGTAAATGACACATATGATTTCATTAGACTCCGGCTTTTTCATGAGATGGGCAGTGGTCAGAAGCCACAGATTTTGATCTCGGTTAAAATATCTGGTGTTTTCCAGATTCAAGGTTGTGGTTCCGCTGGCGAAGCTGTTCAGAAGCGCCTTTCTGCTGAACATTTTTTGAAACCGCTCTCTGTCGCCGCGGTTAGGAATATCCGCATACACCCTTTCAAAGTAATTATCTGCAGACTGCCCTGTAATGTTCTCAAAGTGCGGAAAACTGGTCTCTGCATCGACCACCACATTGCGAGTCAGATTCAGCCTATAGGAAGCGACGATCTTATCTCTCAGCGCCTGCCTGTACAAGAGTTCTTCTGCAAATCGGTTCTGTGCTTCCATCAAAGGCGTGATATCTTCACCGACACCGACCGCACTGACAGGGCAGCCTTTTTCATCATAGATGGTAGAATACATGATCTTCTGCCATTCAATTTCTGTTTTTGTCGGATTGAAGTGAATGATCGCCTCTGAATAAGGTTCTCCTCTTTCGATGGCTTGATGAAGGTCGATATAGTCTGCAACACTCTCTTTCATAATATGACCATTGCCGATCACAGTTTGGTAAGATCCTTCTATTTTTTCATCGTATTCAATAATATGGGCACCTTTACTGGTATTGCAGAACACTTGATTGACTACATCATAAGTCCACACGGCAAGTCCTGTGGAATCCAGTGCCATGACATTTCTCAATTCACTTTCTTTCAGTGCACTTTGTATTTTTTTCTGCTCTGTAATGTCGTAGAATACACTCTGTATCAAATCCTGACCATCAAAATCTTTGATCATCGTCATGGCCCCACTGATCCATGCGTCAGTACCGTCAATTTTAATAATTCTATGTTCGAAGAAACTCTTTTCCCCTGTCTGACAGACTTTCTTTAATCGATCTCGTAACTCTTTCTCGTCCTCTTTCACGATAAAGTCCAGCATATTTGTCGCGATCAGGCTGACAGACGGGTCTTTTACACCTAATATCGTATAGCACATCTCGTTGGCGTATTTGCACTGCATATGGTCAAGATCGCATACGTCAAATTGTAAAATGCCACAAGGCAGGGTATCGTAAAGATTCTTTTGATAAGCGGACTGCTTCTCTGCCATCTCTTGTGCCGCGAGCAGATCTGTAATATCCTCCGCATATTTGACAAAGGCGTCTCTTCCGTGCCAGTCTATCAATTTCCCACGAACTTTAAAAATGCGTCCGGTTTTCGAATCAGTTTCCACTTTTTCGGACAGATCAGTTCTATTCAGTTCTTCCAGGTTACACCAGCTGCACGGTTTTTCCTCACCTCTGATATGGCGATAGCATTTTTTACCGATATAGCTGCCTACATCGTTTCCACCATATCTGTCTGCTGTATCATTGGCATAGAGAATCTCATGGGTATGGGCATCTGCAACGAACATGATTCGATCCGTCTCGCGGAGCAGATTGACAAAGAGTTGGGATTCCTGCGAGAGATTATGAACAACGCCGTTAATCACTGGCGCACCTTCTTCTTCCCGTAACTTCCTCCCCTGGAAATTGACCCATATCGTGTCGCCTCTTGATTTTGTATTCAAGCGATATGTGAGATCAATGCTCTCGTCATTGCTGACGATCTCTTTGACGGCCATCATGACTCTCTGGTAATCATTCTCGTTGATAATGTGTGACAGTCCGTTTGTCTCCAGCTCCAAGCGGTACTCCTGTGGTGTATACCCGCACATTTGCGCCACACCATCAGAGAAATACAGGCATTGCACAAGGCCGTCGCTTATTTTAAAGGTTACTACACCTCCTGGAACGGAGTTGACCAGATTCTGTATCTCTGCATTAAGCAGTTCCAGATTCTCATTGGCCTCTATGATCGGTGTGATGTCGATACAGATGCTGTAGATGACCTTTCTGCCATTCGGCAGTATCACAGTCCGACCTTTATCATCAACCCAGATATAACTGCCATCCTTCTTTAACATACGGTAAGTGACTTGGTAATCATCTCCTTGAGCCAACTGACGTTCTACTTCCCGGTTTACCATCTCCCGGTCGTCGGGATGCATGCAGTTTTCGATCAAGCCGCCGATCGCGTCGATGAATTCCCCTTCACTCTCGTAATCCAGATAATCCAGCATCGCTTTGTTGACAAAGTAGAAAGGAAATCCCCCTTCTACGTAACCACCCATCATGCCACCGGAAATGGCTTCATTGAAAAAATCGAAAGCCCTTTCTTTTACATACCCATCTGCCTGGGAAAATGGTATGTAATCTCCGCTTTGCGGCATCAGCTCCGGCACAGATATGTGCAAAGAGCAGATGACATTTTTACCATCTTCGGTACATGTCGTGGCTGATATTCTGCAAGGTAAAAACAAACCTCCGCCTGTCACGTTGACTTTTACAAAAGCAGTCCCTATCTGATCAGTAAGTTGCTGTTCAGATTCCTCTATATAGTCTAACTCATAGCTTTCAGGAAATGCGGAAATTTCATCTTTCATGTAGCTGACCGCATCCCTTTTGCTGTAGACGTCTTCGTTTTCGCCAGTGCCGAACCAGTGAATATCACTGCTCAGATATTCTGACGCTTGCTGGCAGTCTCTTTTGATAAAATTATAATAGCAGAAGCCTTTTAAAACCTCTAATGGTGATTGATTCATCTTCTCCATAAAAAAGCACATCCCTGAATTTAAGTAAAACGATAAGTTAATTCAATTTTACCATAATTCACCAGGATGTGCCATGTTATTGTTAAATATTTTGTTATCCTATGCCTCTATGTGCTCCTCGTCCTCTTCTTGCCCCTCATTTTCTATCATCTGTTTTAATTGCTTAAATGCCCGATACTCTATAGTTTTAACCGTATTGTATTTTAAACCGAGCATCTCCGAAATCTCTTTCAGCATGAATCCCTCTACAAAACGAAGCCTGATAATCTCTGGTGCAGGAGATTTCAGCTTTTCTACTAATTCAGAGAGCGCGCTGTCTTCAAAATACCCATCTATGATATCCCACACTATTATTGCTTGCGACTCTCGAAATTCTTCTCGCTCCCATTCTTCTGGTGAATACAAGATCTCCCTTTCGTTTATGATTCTCTGTTTCTGCATAAAGGACAGCATCTTTCTGTATGATATTTTATATAGCCAGGAATTAAGTTTACTGATATCATTAATCTTGTCTACATTTCTGTATGCAACAATAAATATTTCCTGTATTAAATCGTCTTCGTATTTCTTTGGGACTCTGAAGAAGGATAAGGCATCTTTGACGAGACCAAGCTGGTCACAGAGAAGATCTCTCCGCTCTTCCAGCTCTTTGCCAGAAAGGGTCATCTTTCTTTTAATGCCTCGACATAAAATCTGACAATCTGCTCCAGGCATCGTAATTGTTGCACATTGCACTGTTTCAGAGGTTCCAGTATATTTTCTTTGATCCTTCTTTTCTCAGTGCCTTCTGCCAATACATTCTCTTCCCCAGCCAGAATATAATCCGCAGATACGTCCAACACCTGTGTCAGCAAATATAACTTTTTGATCGAAATCCCTTTTTCGCCATATTCGATGTCAGCAATAAATTTGCTCGATACGTCAAGCTGGCCAGCCAGTTCTTCACGAGTTAAGTTCAGAAATTCTCGCTGTTTTCTGATTCTTTGGCCCATCTTGATATAGTCCAGATGCTTTAATTCGTAATCACACTTCACTTGGTTTCCCCCTACTCAGACGAGTTATTCACAACTACTAGTTTATTTGTAGTTAACTTTCTTTTAAATAAACTAACAGGGGAATTTTCTACAACTTAGAAGGGAAGTTCCTATTTTTTCCGACTTTTTTCGAAAAAATTCGACAGAAATTGAAACCCTTTTTGAAGTACAATACTCTATATATATGAACGCTATTATTTAAAACGTTACCGACAGGAGGAAACATCAATGGATAAGAAAATCCACGAAAGAATCACAGAAAATATGAGTTATCTGAGGAAAATTAACGCTTATTCGCGGGAGGAAGTGGCGAATCACCTTCACGTATCTCGCATGTCTTACACCCGGTACGAGACAGGGGAGGAAATGATCAGTGCAAACCTCCTCGTCGCTCTGGCAGAACTCTATCATCTGAGAACCAGCGTGCTTCTCGAGCCTGACAAAAAAGAGTTCATCAAGCAGGTCACTCTGCAGCGCATGGGAGGGGAGCAGATGAACGAACTGGCCAGTGCCTTTTTCCGGCTTTCTCCCTTTGCGCAAGGCTGTCTGGTAGAGAGAGCCTCGATGCTGCTCAGCTTGGAACAGGAGGGGAAAGAAGAAGAACCTAAGAAATAGACCTGAAGACGTAAAAAATGCTGCCTGGCAATTCTGCCCGGCAGCATTTTTTCTCATCAAATACTATTCTATCTTCGCAAGTGCGGCAATCATGACGATTATCGACCCCAGCATCACTGAAAGCAGTGCATAAAAGGCCGGCATCAAGTCCCCTGGCTCCGGCAGTACCGTCTCTGTCTGCGTTATCGTATCTACCCCGAAGATAACCAAACCGATCAATCCCAATATCCCACATGAGATAGTGACTGCCAGAGCGCCGCAGGCAATTTTCCCTCTTTTTCCCATTAATTTCATCTCCTTTATGTATCTCCCTTTTGTACTTATTATATATTACGACAAAATTCGATTCCATAGCAATGGCTTACAGAATCCTTACAATATTGTAAGATACCCTTCAATCATCACCGGCTGTGTGATAGAATAGTCAGCAAAAGGAAAAAGGAGAATTTTCATCATGAGACTTTGTCTATTTGGAGCCAGCAGTGATCATCTGGCGCCTGCATATTTTGAAGCGGTCAACCGTCTGGGAGAAGAGATGGGCAGACGGCAGATCGGCCTGGTCTTCGGCGGCGGCGCTGCTGGCTTGATGGGGGCTGCCTGCAGAGGCGTACAGCGATACGGCGGAGAGATCATCGGCATCGCACCTAAGTTCTTCGACCAGGAGGGCGTCCTGTTTCAAGACTGCACAGAGATGATTTTTACCGACACCATGCGGGAACGAAAGCAACGAATGGAAGATCTTTCGAGTGGCTTCGCCGTCGTTCCAGGCGGAATCGGCACCCTGGAAGAGTTCTTTGAGATTTTCACACTGCGACAGCTTTCTCGTCATCACAAACCCATCGCACTGCTCAATATAAACGGATACTTTGATAAGCTGGCGGAGCTTTTAGAACACACCGCGGCTGAAGGCTTTATGACGGCCCAGACCTTGGAACTCTTCGGTATCTTTGATAAGCCTGATCAGCTTTTAGATTATCTAGTTTTGAACCAGGAGGATAAAAATGACTGAGATGCTTGATATTGTCGATGAAAATGGGGTCCCTGCCGGGGAAACCATCGATCGTCAAACCGCCCATGAAATAGAAGAACTGGGCATAGCCGATGTCTCTTCCGGCGATCTCCATTACTGCGGACAGCGCATCATCAAAATGCAGGAAGTCTTTCATGGAAAGCTTTTCGTCGATAACCAGGTCAGCAATATCTATTGTCTCTGGCGGGATGTTGACCCTGCCCACATGAGACTGCAGGAATCAGAGATTGAAGAAGTCCGCTGGATGAATTTGGATCACTGCATAGAACTAGTTCAAAGTGCTGATAAGAACTTTCCCCATTGTATCTACCTGGAAGAGCTGGAGATGCTGCAGCGCAAATTGAAGACCTAGCCCTGTTTGCACAGGCAGACTGCGGCAGTGGTTCATCATGCGTAGTGCGCCAGCAACCAGTAACCCATGGCTTCACCCAGCTTTTTATGATTTTCTGCGTCCAAGTGCAGACCGTCAATCTTTCCAGCTGCCGCATGTTTTGCAGCATCGAAGAACAGGAACCCTTGTTTTCTTGCCTCTTCTTCATAGCAAATCCTGAAGCGCTTCGATTTCTCAATGGTCAGCTCCCCCTCAAATTCCCAGCCAAAGGGACCAGTCAGCAGTTCCCTGCCAACTTCGATTGGTGAAATCAAAAGGTATTCACAGAGGCTGTCCGGATACTTGCTCTGTACCACTTCCCGCGCTCTAGCTAACACTCTTGCAGCCTGAAGAGCGATTTCTTCCGGTGTCAGTCTGAAAACTGCCTTCAGATCGTTGCTGCCCAGCATAACGCAAACCATGTCCAGCGGCAGATGGGTACGGATGCAGGGCTGTATATACTGCATCCCGTTTCTGAATTCCATTCCCTCTTCATCAACGCAGGTAGTCCTGCCGTTCAGTCCTTCTTCCAAAATTTCGATCTTATCACTGACAATCTCCTGACAGATACCTGTCCAGCGTTCCGTCTTCGGAAAACGCAGTCCATCGCTGACTCGATAACCATGTGTATTAGAATCTCCATAAATTAAAACTCTTTTCTGCTCCATAAAAACCTCCAAACTCTGCAGAATGCCTGTCGTTCTGCTTAACCGCCCCTGTTCTGCATAGGGCCTGTTACGCAGATTCCGCTTTTCCTGCTCTTTTTGTTAAGCATGTCTCACCCGCTCGGGCTGTTTTGCTTAACCGCCCCGTTTTTTTCATAAACTTCTCTTGATTATATATTTCTTTCAGCATAATGTCATCAATTATGGTAAAATTAAAGATAACATTCTGCCCCGCGAGCGAAGAGGTGCTTTCGCGTTTTTTCGTGGCAACAGAGGGTAATGCAGCGAAATGGAGAACCGATTTCCAGGGGTAATCTACAGAAAGCACTGCAAAAGAGAGGTACTTCACCCATACAGATATTGAATTTTTCTGGACATTTTCAAATACGGAGGTCATACTATGCTGGACTTATGTCTTGCCGGCACTGGCGGGATGCAGCCGCTCCCAGGCCGCTTTTTAACATCTTTATACGTCAAATGTGAGGGGCACGCTTTGCTCATAGACTGTGGCGAAGGTACGCAGATCGCCTTGCGTAAAGCTGGCTGCAGCTTCAAGGCCATCGACCTGATCTGCATCACTCATTTTCACGCAGACCATATCAGCGGCATCGCAGGACTGCTTCTGTCCATGGGAAACTCTGACCGCACCGATCCAGTGACCATCGCAGGGCCAAAGGGTCTGTACCAGATTCTGAAAGGACTCATGGTCATCGCACCGGAACTGCCCTTCGAAGTATATGTGAGAGAAACCGATCATAGCAACGAGCCAATTTCGCTG
>URXI01000164.1 GCA_900551775.1 uncultured Eubacterium sp.
AAGGATTTTCAGCGGCCCGCCCCGGAGCTGGTGACCCGGTTCAAAGATATGCCGGTGGCCAACATCGATGACAACATGGGCCGCATCGCCGCAGTGGACGCGGCCATCGAGCCCATTGGATACAAAGGACAGCTGCTGGGCACGGCCTTCACCGTCCGGGTCCCTCAGGGCGATAACCTGATGTTTCACTATGCCATGGATCTGGCGAAGGAAGGGGATGTCATCGTCATCGATGCTGGCGGCAGCACCAGTCGTGCCATCTTTGGGGAAATCATGGTACACTATCTGCTGAAAAAGAAAATTGGCGGCATCATCGTTGACGGAGCGCTACGAGATAAGGAAGACATTGCAGCCACAGGGCTTCCCGTTTATGCAAGGGGAGTGACGCCCGACGGTCCATGGAAGAACGGTCCTGGAACAGTGAACACGCCCATCGTCTGCGGCGGACGCATCGTAAATCCCGGGGACATCGTTGTTGCAGACGGAGACGGTGTTGTGTTTATCGACCCGGCAGAAGCTGAAACGTTGCTTGACAAGGTTCATAAGCTAATAGAAAACGAAAAAAAGTCCATGGACTCCATTGAAAAAACCGGGGAGCTAAAGCGTCCATGGGTCATGGAGAAGCTCACCGCCTTAAATTGCGAATTTCATAAATTCTACGAGAGGTAAATATTACTTATATAACGAAACGGAAGGGATCGTCTGCATTGGCGATCCCTTCCCCATTATTATCCACTAAACAAAATCGTATTTTTCTATCAGCCTTTCATCACGATGCATTCTTTGCGATAAAAGCAGATTCCATATTTATCGACAGTGGGATATCCTGTTTTACGAAGCTGTACCTCGTACTGTTTTTCTTCAATCTGCTGCAGCGCCTGTCTGCACCGTTCTTCCATCTCTGGCACGGTCTTTGCCACCTTCAGTTCCAGAATCATGGCCCTGCCGGTGCGCACAAAGTCGGTCTTCAGAATCAGGTCCGCCCTGCCCATGCCGCTCTCTCTGTTTGACAGCACCTGATACCTGCTGAACCCTGATAGCAGCCCTGCCAGGAACCCATGGTAATAGTTTTCCCCATAATCAAAATAGCTGATGGTCTCCAGCAGCTGTTCGGAAATGAAGTCCGCAGCCGCTGTGCAGTCACCCTCTTCCAGAGCGCTGAGCAGAGGTATTCTGTCCATCTGTCTCACCCTCTGATCAAACCAAAGAACGATGGACTGCCTGTAGACGGATTTGATTTCTTTGTTTGGGATTGACATCTTCAGGTAGATGGTTTCGCCATCCAGCCTCTCGCCGCACGCCTTCAGATATCCCGTGAAGAAGAGGAAGTTCCACAGGTTGTCCTGTGAGGTATGGATATCCCCATAGGTAATCTCCTCGTGGACCGGCTTCTCAATGGTGCCGCCGTCCATGAGTGCCTCCAACTCCCTGCGGGTTTCACCATCTGCCGTCTCCACCAGCTCACGGATGATGCTGTTGGAGGACGTGTTTGACCAATAGGGCTTCGGCAGGGAATCCTTTCGGCCTATGGCAGCTTTGACATAGTTGAGGATGCTCCACGGGTTATAGATTTCCGCATCGCCGAAGCGGTAGCCGTCATACCATGCCTTCAGCTCGGGATATTTGTCCGAAAGTCCGTAATAGTCCAGAATGGATACGACTTCCTCCTCCGTAAATCCAAAGCTGCTGCCATAGTATGGGTCCAGCAGGGAATGGACTTCCAGATTATTCAGCCCCGTAAAGATGCTTTCTCTGCTGATGCGCAGGCATCCCGTGATGACGCCGAACTCCAAAAACGGGTTGGTCTTCAGGGCTGACTCGAAGAGGGAACGGATGAACCCGATCATTTTGTCATAGAATCCTTCAAAATAGGCATTTTCCAGTGGTACATCGTATTCATCGATGAGGATGACAGCTTTCTTTTCATGATAACGGAAAAGGCACTCGGAAAGAAACCTTAAGGCATCCAGATACAAAGATGCATCCTCTTCGAGATTCAAAATCTCACAGAATGTCACCTTCTCTTTCTCTGACAAGATGTCCCCTTCCAAAACATATTGATGACGTTTAAACTCCTCCGCAACCCGTTTCTTCAATTCTCCATAGGCCATCTCGTAATCCTTCTGTTTTGCCGACTTCAGTGACAGGTTGATGACCGGATACTGCTGCTGATGCTGCAGATATGCATCTCCGCAGTCCGAAATCGCCAAGCCGTCAAAGAGATACCGGTTGTCAACCGGTTCTCCTTCCCTGGTTCTCTCGTCCTCAAAGAAGCGGCGGAGCATGGACAAGTTCAAAGTCTTGCCGAAACGACGCGGCCTGGTAAAGAGGGTGACGCTGGCAGGAGAGTCCAACAGGTCTTTGATCATCAGAGTCTTATCTACATAATACAGATTTTTATTTATTATTACTTTCAGGTCTTCAAACCCGATGGGCACGGCTTTTTTCATGACAACTCCTCCTTGCATCTCTCGGTAAGGTTATATACATAGTATACGTCAAAAAGCCGAAAATCACAATCAAAAACGCTTCGTGCAATTTCGGCACGAAGCGTTTACTCTGCATTTGCTGCGTTTAGATTGGAAGCCTGAACTATTTCAGTTCAACCTTAGCTCCAACTTCTTCCAGCTGAGCCTTGATAGCATCAGCTTCGCCTTTTTCGATTCCTTCTTTGATTGGGGAAGGAGCGCCGTCAACAACAGCCTTTGCTTCTTTCAGTCCTAAGCCAGTGATTTCTCTAACTGCTTTGATAACCTTGATCTTTTCTGCACCAACTTCAGCAAGAACTACAGTGAACTCAGTCTGCTCTTCTGCTGCTGCACCACCTGCTGCTGCACCTGCAACTGCTACTGGAGCTGCTGCTGATACTCCGAATTCTTCTTCACATGCTTTTACTAATTCATTTAACTCTAAAACGGTCATAGCTTTTATAGCTTCAATGATCTGATCTTTATTCATTTTCTTTTCTCCTTTTTCTAAATTATATCTTGGATTTTCAATTTTGTGGTTCCCATCAGTCTACGAGGCGTAGAAATTTTCGGTTGTCACTAGGCGGCAAATGAATGAGGCGCAGAGCATACTCTGCGTATGTGAGCACCGAATGAATGCGGCCAACAACGTGACAGCCGGAAATGGCAAGCCGGTTTATGCTTCAGCTGGTGCCTCCGCAGCACCACCATCCTGCTGATCATCTGCAATTGCAGCCAGAGTTCTGACGAACTTGCTGACTGGTGACTGGATGCTGCCTAAGAACTTGGCAATGAGTACATCTCTTGATGGAATTTCTGCAATCTGCTCGATTCCAGCTTTGTCATAGTAAGTGCCTTCAACGACACCTGCTTTGAATTCCATTTTTTTGTAGTCTTTGATAATCTCGTTGAGAGTTCTTGCTGGAGCTGTCGCGTCTTCGCTGCTGATAGCAACTGCGCTCGGTCCGTCAAGTACCTCTGCAAGAGGCGCATAATCAGTCCCTTCGATCGCTCTTTTGATTAATGTATTCTTGTAAACAGTATAATCAACGTTTGCTTCACGAAGCTTTTTTCTCATTGCATCAGCCTCAGCAACTGTAATTCCCATGTAGTCGATTACAACTGCGGACTGCGCATTTTCTAGCTTTTCTTTTATCTCGTCAATAATTACTTGTTTTTGCTGTTTTGCTTCTACTGACATAATCTGTTCTCCTTTCTGTAAATTGCGTCAGGGCAATCTACGAATCTGGTACTCAATAAAATAACCCCGTCACGGTAGACAGGGTCAATATCTATATATTGTACCTCGGCGGGAAATTAAGCTTCGCGCTTTCACGCGGCACCCGCTGTCTACGGTTAAATCTCTAAGTTATGAAATTATATTAGCCAATCAGTGCCGGATTAACCTTTACTCCAGGACCCATCGTTGATGCAAGTGTAACGCTCTTCAGGTACTGGCCTTTGGCAGTAGCTGGCTTTGCCTTTACAATTGCTTCCATCAAAGCTTTGAAGTTTTCTTCTAGCTTTTCCGGACCAAATGAGCTCTTTCCGATTGGTGTATGGATGATGTTCTGCTTGTCAAGACGATACTCAACTTTACCAGCTTTGATATCGGCTAACGCTTTCTCAAGATCCATGGTTACAGTTCCTGATTTAGGGTTTGGCATCAATCCCTTAGGTCCCAGGATTTTACCAAGTCTTCCGACAACACCCATCATATCCGGTGTAGCAACTACGACATCAAAGTCGAACCAGTTCTCAGACTGAATTCTCTGAGCCATATCTTCAGCTCCTACGTAGTCTGCACCAGCTTTTTCAGCTTCTTCAGCCTTAGGGCCTTTGGCAAATACTAAAACCTTTACGCTCTTACCAGTTCCGTTTGGAAGTACGATTGCACCTCTGACCTGCTGGTCCGCGTGTCTTCCGTCTACGCCAAGTCTGACGTGTGCTTCGATTGTCTCGTCAAACTTCGCTCTTGAAGTCTCACAAACTACTTTCATAGCTTCTGTTACTTCGTGCAGCTTTGTCTTATCAAATTTCTCAGCTGCTGCTTTGTAATTCTTTCCTCTTTTAGGCATAATTTCCTCCTTGTGGTATTAGCGACTGACCTGATTCTTATTCAGTCTCCCATCTCATTAGTCTTCGACAACGATTCCCATGCTTCTCGCAGTTCCCTTGATCATGTCTGTAGCTGCTTCAAGTGTAGCTGCGTTTAAGTCCGGCATCTTTGTCTTAGCGATTTCTTCTACCTGCGCATAAGTCAGAGTAGCAACTTTTTTCTTGTTTGGTTCTCCAGAAGCTGCATCTAATCCTGCTGCCTTCTTCAGTAAAACTGCTGCTGGCGGTGTCTTGCATACAAATGTAAATGATCTGTCTGCGTAAACAGTGATTACTACTGGAATAATCATACCAGGCTGGTCCTGAGTCTTAGCATTGAACTGCTTACAGAAGTCCATGATGTTAACACCCTTCTGACCTAGTGCAGGTCCAACTGGAGGTGCTGGAGTAGCATTACCGGCTGCTATCTGAAGTTTGATATAACCTTCAACTTTTTTAGCCATTGTTCTTCTCCTTTCTCTATAGATTGACTATAGTTTATCTACCTGCCCGAATTCTAATTCTACAGGCGTATCTCTACCGAACATCGAAACCTTGACTGTCAGTACCTGTTTTTCATTGTTCTTTTCGAGTACCTCTCCCATGAAGCTTTCAAAAGGACCGCTGATCACACGTACTGTGTCGCCGACTTCAACATCCAGATCGATGTAAACTTTTTCGATTCCCATTCTAGCCACTTCTTCATCAGTAAGGGGAATCGGTTCGGAGCCATGACCTACGAACCCGGTAACACCTTGCGTATTTCTTACAAGATACCAGGATTCATTGGTAACAATCATCTTTATAATTACATAACCGGGAAACATCTTCCTGGTCTTTATCTTACGCTGACCGTCTTTAATTTCGACTCTGTCTTCTGTCGGCACGATGATGTCCAAAATTAAATCCTGCATGCCACGGTTCTCAACCATCTTTTCGATATTCACTTTTACTTTGTTTTCGTGACCCGAATAAGTATGAACTACATACCACTTGGCCTGGCCATCACCTCGAATACCCTCTCCTTCTAACGGAGACAGTGTATTACTATTTTCAATATCAGACATTTTCCGTACCTTCTTCTCTAAATTAGTTTAGTTTGATATCCAGCACTTCTCTTAAAACTGCTAAGAAGCCTGTATCAATCAGCCAGAATCCCAGTGCGAACACAGCGCATGTTGCAATTACAACAGCTGTAAAAGATCCCAATTCTTTTTTTGTAGGCCATACAACCTTGCTCATCTCGAGCTTAATGCCTTTGAAGTATTCTTTGGCACCGCCGCCCTTTTTCGCTTTCGCTGTGGCTTTTTTTACTTGGTCTTTGTTTGCCATAAAAATTTCTCCTTATTTAGTCTCTTTGTGAAGAGTCTCTTTCTTGCAGAATTTGCAATACTTCTTAAGTTCGATACGATCAGGATCGTTTTTCTTGTTCTTCATCGTATTGTAATTTCTCTGCTTGCACTCAGTGCATGCTAATGTAACTTTTACTCTCATTTGATTGTCCTCCGTTTTTAAACTCAAAATTCAGAGCCGGAGTGACCCAGCTCTGTCATAATAATCATAAAGTTGCCTATTAAGTGTACCAAAGCAGCCTGTCAATGTCAATGATTTTTTGATTTTCTTGTTATTTTTTTTTCGCCTTCCATCACTGCTACGATTTTGTCCAGGGCAGAAATGACACTTTTTTGATCCACGTCTACCACCGACGAATAAAAGTCACCAGTCGAGTAACAGATTTTGCTGTCCGGTGTGCCCGTAATACTCTGCTTCTGGATGTCCCAGGACGGCATGCCGTCCATCTGCATTTTGATCAACTTCTGGATGTCACTTTGGGACATGTTGATTTCCACGTTGTCCTCTACCGCGTTGAGGATATTTGTATATTTGGTCAAAATCGTGGTGCTGGACAGCGCTTTCTTCAAGACACCTTCCAACACGATCTGCTGGTTCTTGTTTCGCTGAAAGTCTCCGTCGCTGAAAGACTTTCGTTCTCTGGCAAAGGCCAGCGCTCTGGAACCATCCAAGTGATTTTGTCCCTCAACGAACTCGTAATAGACACCCATTCCGTGAGTCACAAAGGTGAAGTCGGAATTGATGTCGATGCCCCCGATGGCATCCACCAGCTTGGTCACCGTCGTATAGTTCACCTTCACGTAATAGTTGATATCGATGCCCATCAACTGTTCAACAGAAGCGATGGTCTCCTGTACCCCGTATAGCCCCGTATGGGTCAGCTTGTCCATGGCATTGTCTTTGCTCGGCAGCTTGATTTCGTAGTCTCTCGGTATGGAGGTCAGGAGCACCTTGTGGGTCTTCGGATTGACGGTCACGATCATGTTCACGTCAGACCTTGAAACCGTGCTGATGCTGCCCTCCGTATCCAGCCCGCTGATATATACGTTAAACGGCTCCTCCGTCACTTTGACGTCCTTCACGATGTCTTTGCTCTCCTGCTCCACCTCTACCGTATATATGATCTTCGTATCGTTCTTGAAGTTCTTGTGTTCGCTTCCGATCGTCGTATAATGGGCTTCACTGACAAAGATCAAATCGTACTTTTCGTCTATCAGACCATCCGCAAGCTCAGATAAGCTCTCCATCATCTCGTATTTGACGTCGACAACTTCTTTCAGCTTGTTCTTCGCTTCAGAATAGTTCAGTTCGTTGCTGAGATAGGTCTGCACCGTCTTTCCTTTGATGCTTTTTTCGTCCTCGTAATCGCTGTCCTTTCTGGCTACGACATAGTATTCCTCCATCTGCACGCCGATTTTGGTAATCTTAGAAAAGAAGTCGATGGTTCCCGTCATATACACGATGCCCGCACCATATGCCAGCATCAGCAGAATGGACAATACTAGTGAGATAATTTTTCTTGACTTTTTAAAGTTCTTGAAAAACATGGCCGGGAAAACGATCAAAGCGAGAACCGCAACAACGCCCATGGCTATGCATAGATATTTAAATGGCAGCAGATCCATATAAACCAGCACGCCTGCAAAAGCAATTGTCACCAGCAGATATAGGATGGACCACACCTTCGTAAACTTGTGCAATCCGCTGCTTTCTTTATTCTTCTTATGATTTTTATCACTTCTCATAATGATCCTCTTAATTTTTATCTTATTGAGTCAACTGACTGTAACTATGACATTTTACTATTTATGTAGAACTTTGTCGATAGTTCTGAAGAAAAATTAAGATTTAGAGAGACTTACATTTTTGTAAGCCTCCCCGCCGATTATTTGAATTTGAACCTGAATACATCCATTATCTCGTCATATTTTCACGAAAAAACCCGTGGTCGTCCACGGGTTTCTAGCGTACTCCTAGTCTATAACTGTCTCAGTCTCAGCCACCGGTCACTTAGGTCATAATCCTTGATTGCTCTGCAGAAATATTCTGACAGCCCTTCTTCTCTCTGCTCCAGACGCTCTGCCAAGTCTGTATTCCGCTCTACTCTGACTGCAAATTTCTGTAACTTTTCGCTCTCATCATAGCCAGTCTGTGCTTTGTACCATTGTTCAATCGCCGGATAGCAGTCCTCTGGCAATATGTTGTTCCTCTTGTTGTCAATCAACAGACTTGCCAAATCTTCAAAATTCCTAATATTGTTATTCATCATTTTATGTTCCTCCTTTTACCCTTCAGCTTTATTTCTTATCTATATTGTAGCAAAGGATTTCTGAGGCAACAATTACTCCAACTTTCTCTTTTCGAGCACCTTTCGAACCATATCTGCTCCTTTTCTACTTCTTTTTGTAGCCTTTTTCGGCATAACTTGTTATACTGAACTTAAGATATCCCCCCCGTACCAAAGGAAAGAAGGGAAATTCATGGATAATAACAGAATTCTTTGTCTCAACAGCATCATTTTTCAAATTTATAATATCGAAGATTTTGATGAAATGCGTGCAGCGATCCTAAATTCAATAGGAACGTTAATCCCGATCTCCTGTGGAAGTATTCTCCTGGTGGATCATTCCAATTCCAGAAAGCTCTTATGCGACCCCGTCTGTTACCCCGAAAGGTTCCTTCCTTATGGAACAGAACTATTTAAAAATTGAAGAATTCGATTACAGCAAATGGCTCATGTTAAAAAAGCAGGCTGCTGTAGTGAAAGCAACTTCTCTGATGTCCGACGAAGACCGAGAAAAGACGGCGCTCTACCAAAAGTGTTACGCGCCTTACGGGCTCCATTACTCCGTAGATCTGACGATTGTCAACAATGGCGAGCACCTGGGTATTCTGACTTTGTACAGAAGCAAAGTACAGGGCGATTTTTCCGATGACGATGTCTTTCTGCTTCAGATGCTCAGCGATCATCTCAATGCCAGATTCTATGACGAGCTACTTGCACAGAATCCATTTACCGGAGTGAAGAACATGAACGACTACATCACCGCCTACTCCCTTACCAGTCGAGAAGCTGAGATCCTGTACCTGATCCTCTCTGGCAGCTCCAACGAGGATATCGTGGAAGAACTGTGTATAAGCTCTCATACTCTGAAAAAGCATCTACAGAACATCTATCGAAAAACCGGCGCTTCCAATCGGATCCAGCTGTTCACCCTTCTGTCATAGTGAAGCAGGCGTTAGAACCGAGCAAGGTGGCAGCG
>URXI01000165.1 GCA_900551775.1 uncultured Eubacterium sp.
GGCCGATCCCGGCCAAGTTCCTGAAGAAGACAAATAAATTGGCCGCGGGGTAAGAAAAGGCGATATAAATTGATCACGTATTACAACCCAGGAGGCTGAGCTATGGGATATGTCGAGGAAAATAACGCCATGTTTGCAGGGTGGAAAAAGCTCACTGGCCGCGTGCCGGGCAAGACTGGATATGATACGGCGGCCATCGAAATAGATCACGCAAATACGGTGTTCATCCGTGACGGCGTGGTCTGCCCGGAGCTGTGGTTCGCTCAGCGGACACGTCCGTTGTTCCTGCTAAAAGAGGCGTACAACGGCGACGGAGACTGGGATCTTGCCGGTGACCATCTGTTGACGAGTGACTCCGCTTCGAGGATGTGGCGCAGGGTCTCGCGCTGGACATACGCTCTGCTCAATACCACGGCGGAGGAGCTTGCGCCATATGATCCCGGGCTGGATGTGTCAAAGTACGGCAATGAGTACCTGAGGCGTATAGCCGTTGTAAACGTCAAAAAGAGCGGCGACAAGAACAGCTCAAACATGGACGAGATACGCAGCTACGCCTGGTTCGATGCGCAGCGGCTGTGGAAACAGCTCTCCCTCTGCGATCCGACCGTCATCGTCTGTGGCTACACCGGCTCGGCGCTGGACATCATCGCAGAGCGCATGACCGGCAAAAAGGTGCGCGAGACGTACAATGAAAACTTGTACTATACGATGGAGCTAAATGGCCACAAGGTGCTCGTCCTCGACTATTGGCACCCGGCAAATCAGTACCCTGAACAGCTGAACTATTATGGCCTGGCCGCTGTATACCAGCTGGGACTGAGGAACTGCAGCAAGGAATAAGGCATATATGACAAAAGCTAATATGAGCAGAGACCACGACTCAATAATTCCAAGCAGGGACGCTGTATTAAATCAGTTGCCGAAGCTAACAGACGACTTGGTAGAAATTTTGCGCAAGAACAACTTGCCTGAAAAAGAGATAGAATACCGAGCTGAACGGCTGATAAAGGCGGCTGAGGCTCCGCCTGCACCATGCGAAGCGGTTAGCTCACAATACTACAACATTGCCCATGAAATTAGAAGCTTGGAATTTCTAAGCAAGTATGGTAGGGCACGAATTGCAATGGACAGTACAAGTGAAGCCGGTTGCGACATTACCTTGGATAACAAGCTGCAAATCGAGTGTATATGTTGCTCGACGGGAAAGTCTAAAGATAACGGGTGGGCAGATTATTTACGTACCGAGCGTCAATGGGAAATGCAGGATACAAGAATTGCTGAAGATTTTATTCTTTCTAGGATAACAAACGCTATATCGAATAAGAGAGACTTCTATTGGAAACACATTGAAAAGAAGAGTGCTGTTGCTGACAAACCTTACATAGTATTCATAGGACTTGGTTCACTTCATACTAAAGCTCTGTTTGATGAATCAGGAAGGGATATTTTGCGTATTCTTTTTGGAACAGACAAACCTACATTAAAATACGACGAAAGTAACGAGAAATTTATTATTGACGGAT
Organism: uncultured Eubacterium sp.; assembly: GCA_900551775.1. Taxonomy (GTDB): domain Bacteria; phylum Bacillota; class Clostridia; order Peptostreptococcales; family Anaerovoracaceae; genus Senimuribacter. The sequence goes on from URXI01000165.1 coordinate 1,524, forward strand.
ATACATATAATAGGCAGCTTGATAAATGGAATGGCTCCAAAATTGACAGCATAATATTCCGCATGAAAGAGTATCGCTTCCTATCAGGAATAATAGTTACTGTTGGAGGTGTTGGTGAAGAATACTCGGAGAATGAAACATGGCTTTTTACAAATCCAAATGCGATAAACCGATTGTCAGGAGAAGATCTCAAAGGAATGCCTAGCTGGCGAGAAAACGGCAAAGGTAAATATGTATTTTTAGCTGATGATGACAAATGAATCGTGAATTTTGGACAGCTATAAAACAGCAGACCGACATTGCTGCCGGTCTGCTGTTATTTTTATTTTAGCTCCTGTTCTAAGTTTCTGAACAGCTCCGAGCGAAAGAACTCTTCAATCGAGATGCCGAGGCCGTCGCAGAGCTTTTTGATCGTCGATACGGTCGCACTGTGGTTGCGGCCGCTGACTATGTTGTTCACTGTGGACTGCGTCACTCCGCTCATGCTGCACAGTTTGTTGATGGAGATGTTCTCCTCGCGGCAGAGCTCCAAAATACGCTCCTTTACCGCCTCTCCGATGTCCACGGGCATCACCTCGTTTCAAGACGATGATACCCGTTTGCTCTTGAAAAGATTAACCCTTTTGAGTTAAAATAACTCAAAAGGGTTGGTGAGGACTATGGACAGCAAGTGCTGCTTCTTCATAGGGCATCGAGAGGCGCCCAGCAAGATATACCCTGAACTGTTTTCTGAGGTTGAGCGGCACATTTGTGAGCTAGGTGTGTCCAAGTTTATTGTTGGGCACTATGGCGGATTCGACCGCCTCGCAGCAAAAGCAGTAATAGAGGCAAAAAAGCGGCATACAGGCATTGAGCTTGTACTCCTGCTGCCATATCATCCGGCCGAGAGACCGATCAAGAAGCCTGACGGATTTGATTACACCTATTATCCTTTTGAAGAGCAGAAAATACCACGCAGACTGGCCATAGTCCGAGCCAACAGACTGATGGTCGAGCATGCCGACTACCTGATAGCCTACGTATGGCACACGGCCAGCAACGCGGCGAACCTGCTGGAGTACGCCCGGCGTCGGGCAGGGAAGGGCCTGCTGGAGATAACGCTTTTGAAAAGGCGCTGACGCAGTTCGCACCAGCCACGTAGTTAGTTTAGCTGTCCAGCTCCATTCCATATTGAAAAAAAGACAAATTGGTGTCCGATATTCGCTAAGATTTGAAGACATGCCGCACTGGATATATATGCCAATGCAAAAAGCGTGAAAAGTGGCAAATGGGTAATTCGCTGGTGGTGCCGTTGGTGACAAGGATAGGACGCTCAATCGCATTTGGTCTGTCAGATCAGATTTAAATTCAAACACTATGGTATATCTATAAGAATTAGGACTGCCGCTTCACGCGGCAGTCCTAATTTTGCTTCAGTGCGTAAATCTATCATCAATATCATGCACGCAGCTTGACAGCAGCAGCCCATGCCTTATAATGGAATAAAAACTATATGCGCCCAACCATGTTTCGACACCAACACAAGCATCGCGCTGCCGTGAAAGCATTACCTGGTAATTGCTTTCACGTTCATGATTTTGTGTGAGTGTCCGGACACTCACATTGCTTGCACGCTCAAGCACAATCGTAAGCTGCTTCGAATGTAGAGAGAAAGAGAGGAAACAGAGTGGATACCAAGCAATATCATTTTGAAAAATTGACTCCAGTTTCGAATTCAAATATTGATGTATACAATTCTGCAATCGATTTCGCATTTTCCAATAAAGACATGAAAAATGTAGCTATAAGTGGCCCGTATAGTGCAGGCAAAAGCAGTGTGCTCGAAACTTACAAGGAAGGTCACAAAGACAAAAAGTTTGTGCATATCTCGCTTGCACATTTTAATTCCACTGATTCTGATAGACAACAAGCTGACGAAAAACGAGGAGAGATAAATCAAGAAGCAATACTTGAGAGAAAAATCCTAAACCAGTTACTTCACCAGGTGCCCGCAAGCAAAATACCGCAAACTAAGTTCCAAGCTAAGAAGGGCGTAAGTAGGCCTCAGCTCGTTTGGCTCACATTGTTCACATTCCTACTACTGGGCAGCGTGGTGTATATGATTTTTTATAACGACGCATCCAGATTCGTGTCTAGTCTGCAAAATAGTTTTTATTTAAAACCTTTGTTGACGGCATTGTTCAGCAGCCAGTCAGCAGTGTATGTGGCAATAATATGCGTCATCTGCACGGTGATACTCATTGGTTATCTTATACGCAGAAACAAGAATAACAATATTTTCAAGAAAATCAGCTTGCAAGGCAATGAAATTGAACTAGACAAAGAGCATGACGATTCGTACTTTGACAAGTATTTGAATGAAGTCCTTTATCTTTTCGAAAATGTTGATGCTGACGTGATAGTGTTCGAGGACATCGACAGGTTCAACTCGGTCAGCATATTTGAGCGGCTGCATGAAATAAATACTCTTGTTAATATCCAGCGCATAAAGAAAAATGACGTGGCTGAACCGTTGAGATTTTTCTATCTGATGCGTGACGACATTTTCACTACTAAGGATCGCACAAAGTTTTTTGACTTCATAATACCAGTTGTGCCAATCGTAGATAGCTCTAACTCGTATGACCAGTTTTTGAAGATGCTTAGAGGTGGAGGTATAGAAAAGAGATTCGATACCGGCTTCTTGCAGAGTATTACTCTGTATTTGGACGATATGCGTATCCTAAAAAATGTTTATAATGAGTTTCTCGTTTATATTGATAGAATCGACGCAGGCCAAAGCTTTACCGATTTGAATTGGGATAAGATGATGGCCATGATAGTTTACAAGAATCTGTTCCCTCACGATTTTAGTGAGCTGCAATTCGGGAGTGGATATGTACATACTTTATTTGAGCAAAAGCCCGAGCTAGTAAGAGAAGCAACGGCTAGTATGAAAGAAGAAGAGAGCCAACTTACCAGTAAAATTAAGGATATAACAAGAGAAGTTGCCGTATGCACTAGGGAAATAGGCTATATTTTTAATCATTACAGATCAAGAGCTGGGGAATTCCAAATAAATTGCCCCGATAGAATTAACGGTGGTATTAATGCATCAATTGACTCAGAAGAATCCAGACGAAAGGCAATCGTGGAAAGCAATTCTACTGAATTAAAAAAAGAGCTCACAAGCAGGCTGAAACAATTAGATTCACAGATTACATTAGCACAAACAATGTCTCTCAGAGAACTTATTGACAGCATAGGCAATGAAAGTAGAGAAAAGGCGAATAATATATTCGAGAATCTTAGTGATACCCAAGGAGGTGTTGATAAGGATTTTTCATCCGTAAAGAGCAATGACTATTTTGATCTTTTAAAGTTCCTTATTCGCAATGGCTATATTGATGAGACCTACAACGACTATATGACATACTTCTATGCTGAAAGTTATTGTGCTGGAGATAAGTCTTTTATGAGACGTATTACGGATCTCCGAGGCGCAGATTATAGGTATGCCATAAAAGAACCCGAAAAAGTTTTGCAATCAGAAATAATTCGGATTCAACATTTCTCCCAAGAAGAGACCCTGAACTTTAGCTTGCTAGAATACTTGCTCATTAGTAGAAAACATGATGATTACCTTAATGCGTTGATATATCAACTCAGGGATAAACAAAAATTTGATTTTATTTCGCAATTTATCAGCACCCAAAAGGCATATGTACAGTTTGTAGTAAAAATAAATGAGCTATGGCCTGAGTTCTTCTTTTTCGTCGAAAAAGATGGGAAGATACCGGCGGAACAGATTCGAGAGTTTACTATATGTACTCTTAGCGAGTGCGGCGAGTCTAATATCGAGTCAGTTAATATCGAAAACTGCCTCACCAGGTATATATCCGAAGCATCCGATTATTTGAACATTGATAAACCCAAAATCAAGAAAATCATTGCCGGCCTAGAATTCTTGAATGTCTCATTTGTGTCACTAGACTATGATAAGTCAAACAAGCAGTTATTTGATGAAGTTTATGAGGCATCACTATATTCATTGACATTTGAGAATATAGCCTTAATGATTAAGGTTGAGCTTGGAATCGAAGATGAGCACCAAATCGCACACCGCAATTTCACATTAATACATGAAAGAAAAGACTCCCCCCTGTTTGCTTATGTTTCGTCTAACATTTCTGAGTACATAGAACTGATAATCAAAAACTGCAAAGGCAGAATCGAGGACGAAGAGGAAGCAGCCCTTTTCATTCTAAACAACGAAAGTATCGATGTTAATCATAGGATTGAGTACATTACTCTGCTGACCACACATATTACAGTTATAACGGAAATTGCGAACACGGAGCTGTGGCCGCAATTGCTTGGTCATGGGCTGATTAAACTCTCCGCTGGCAATCTAATGGCTTATTTCTTGAAACATAGCTTAGATGAGCAACTAGTGCAATATATAAATAATTCCCCATCTGATGTTTCATTTGCTGGCATACTAGATGATGCAGCTGACAGTGAGGTGTTAAGTCTTTTCAAAAAAGTCGTATTGTGCAATGAGGTAGATAACCAGAAGTACAAAACATTTGTTAACGATTTGAAATTGAATTTCCGTGAATTTTCAGCAGATGGCATTTCTGAAGAAAAGATCAACATTCTTGTTGATGACGGTTTGATAAATATGGATGCCGACGGACTTCAATTCATTCGTGAAATGTATCCGTCCGTCTGCCGCAGATTCATATTGAAAAATTTTGATGATTATTTGAAGCTGCTTGCTAAAGGATATTTTATAATGAACGAGGTCTTAGAGCTTATTGATTCTAAAATTGACGATGGCAAATGCATCAGCATGCTGAAATTAACTTACGAACCAATATCAGTTGTTGATAAGAATTACTCTGATGAGTTAACGTCGTGGATATTACTCAATAATCTGAATCAGAATGACAAGCCGAAGATTTACGAACAATATGGAGACTATGGCGAAAAAACAAAGTCTGCTATTCAGAAAATTGCGCTTAACAGCATAGCCAATATAATTTCAACGAAAACGCCCCTGCACCGTGAACTTATGACTTATCTGCTTAAATCGGCTGAATTGACTCGCGAGAAGAAAATCAATCTTTTTACTGCATTGATCTCAAATGTCAACAAAGCAGAAGAGGTGCAAATACATTATTGATCTCAAATGTCAACAAAGCAGAAGAGGTGCAAATACATTTGGAAGAATTGGGCTATACTCAGCTATCTACGATATTTTCTCCTAGAAGCCGGGAAAGACATTGTGATATCGGCCCGGAACTGGACAAAATACTGTATGCACTTAAAGCGGCTGGGTGGATAGATTACAGCGTGTCCGAAAAGGACAATAAATATATCGTAAGGCCCAACAAATCCAAGAAAGACTGATGGTCGTAATAAGCAGGTCTACTGATAACCGGTGATTTAAGAGTTGGCTATTAAGAAGATACCTGCTAGGGGGATCGCGTTTCACGAGTCCCCCTTGTCAATAAGGAAAAGGTCGCATATAGCGACCTTTTCCTTATTTACCTTCAGCCTACATCCAACCCATGCGTTCCTGCAGCTTCTCGCAGGCACTGCTCCAGTGCGCCGTCGAATACCATTTGCGTGTACTCGAGCGGCGCGTTATAGATGAGCCAGTCCATCTCGGTGCGCATGGGCAGGGTGGTATCCAGGCTGTCATCAACGCCGGGCGTGTAGATGCTGATGGCTCCGCCGTCGGCATAGCGCAGCTCTACACAGGCTGTATCGATGTTGAACTCGCAGGATATCAGCTTTCTCATTTTTTCTCCTTCCTCCCGGCCAGCAAGCAGGGCCAGGGCGTACCAGAACGCGTACTAGAATCACGTTGAAATTTAATATACTCATTGCCATAAAATGTTCTGAATTCTATTAAATTTGCAATTACGACTATTATATATGATCATATGTTCGGAATATTTTAAATGGAGACTATGGGGCTCAAGAGGCCAGCGGTTCGATCCCGCTTATTTCCACCAAAAAATCCGTTTCCAAAAGGAAACGGATTTTTTCTTTTTGATCGTAATACAGCACTCAACAAAGACAGACCATGAGAACTTTCCCATGGTCTGCCTTTTCAACGTTAAATTTGGTTTTGGTTAGAGATCAGGCGAGCGGAGCAGTAAAGCCGTCGATGCCGGCCATCATCAGCGCGAGGGTGAGGATGGACTGCGGACCCTTGTGCATATCCGTGGAATCAAAGAACTCGCCGAGAGAGTGTATGCCGCCGTGCTCGCCGCCGGTTCCGAGAGTCACGGCCGGTATGCCGATGCGGAGAGCGGCGCCGGAGTTTGAGTTGCCGGTCTCGACTATGCGCGGAGCCTTGCCGTTCAAATCGGTAAGAATGGTGTAGGCAGAGCCGCAGATGGCGTTGTTCCAATCCTGCGACGCGGGCGAAAGCGGCTCATCCTTTATGATTTCAAACGTTACGCGCTCGGTGCCAAAGCGGGCGTTTTCCACCGCGCAGGCATCCTCAGCGATCTTGCGCAGTATGCCCTCAACAGGCGCCATGGCTTCGTTGGAGCAGGCGCGCACCTGGACGGTAAGTGTGGTGAGTTTCGCGGTGCAGCCCTGACCCCGGTTCGGGTCGGAGACGATGTCGTCGGCAAGTATCATGGTCTTGGCCGGAGGAGTTATCTCGGAAACCTTGACGGCAGCGCGGGAGGCGGCGGTCAGGCACTGGGAGTACTTGCCGTAGTTGATGCGCTCGTCCTGACTCCTGAAGCGGATGTGGAAGAAGGTCTCACTGGTGGCGCCGACGGCAAACCAATCCGAACCCGCGCAGTCGAGCGAGATGACCGCGTCATACTTGTTCTCGCTCAGGTATAGCGGCATACCTAGTATGCCCGGCTCCTCAAGCGTGATGCCGGCAAAGGTGATGTCGCCCACCGTGGAGATATTGCAGTGGTTCAACGCGCGCAGTACGCTAAGCATGGCGGAAAGTCCACTCGCGTCATAGGTGATGCCGGGCATAAACACCTTACTGCCTTCATACTTGGGCTCGAGCACGGTGTAGAGCGGGAAAACCGAGTCAGTGTGCGCATCGATGAGTATTTTCGGCCCGTTTCCGCTGCCCTTGCGGGTGCCGGAGACGTTGCCGAAGCGGTCAATGTGAACGTCACTCAGCCCATATTCGCGGAAATAATCTGCCATCAAAGCAGCACGCTTCTCCTCATGATAGGAGTAGCCGGGTATCTTCGCTATAGTCACCTGCTGCTCAAGGCGCTCCTTCTGGTCGGGCACCAGAAACTCATAAGCTTCCTTGACGCTCGGGTTCGATTTTACAGCCTCATATGTCTTTTTGACGCTTTCACTTACGGGAAATGTTTCGTTCATGACGAGCCTCCGTTGTGTGCTAATATATCACTGATATATTAGCACTGCCTTTTTTACGTGTCAATATGTGCCGAGCCTATACGGCGCCCTTTTTATATAGCTATTGCTTTCAGAAACGCATTTGATATAATAGAAATATAATGCGAATATATCAATCTCAAAGCGGTGAAAGGACTCAGCTATGGATTACGAGCTTATCATAAAGAATGGGACCGTGGTAGACGGGACGGGTGCAGCCGGATATAGAGCGTAGAT
>URXI01000166.1 GCA_900551775.1 uncultured Eubacterium sp.
GCGTCAAAGGCGCTGTGATGATTACAGACGGCGTTAACATTCCTTCTGCAAGACATCTGGTACAGGTGGAGGGCGCTTTGACATCTGCCCGGATTCAGATTGAAGCGTCTGATTATGTCGCACCTGGCTCCGGCGCGCCGATACCGCTGGCACAATCGCAGCCGGGATACCCTACGCTGTCTGCAGCCGACGCAGCGTCTTTTCTGAAGCCTGCAGTGGGATTTCGAAACTGGAAAGTGGAAGCAAATGCTGACAACACACAGATCCTCTTGACTCCTGCGATTGTACCGATAGAATATGAAATTTCCTTTCACGGTAATGCGACTTGCTGTACACCGGCCAGCAATGTACCTGGGCCGGTCTATGTGGAAGCAGGAGGCAGCGGAACAATTCCTGATATGATACCAAAGAGAAAGTGCTACAGCTTCGCTGAATGGAATACTGCGCGAAGCGGCAGCGGCATTTCTTATGCCCCGGGGCAGGTGGTTGCAGAGGTCAACGGCAACATCACTCTGTATGCTATTTGGCGGCAAAAGCTGCTCTGCTCTTGCTGCTGCAAATGTATGTGCAGAAAGACCTTGAGAAGCTGATCAAGAAAAAGGCTTCGTACTCTGATGTGTACGAAGCCCTTTTTGCATTTATTTATCTTAACAAAGGCAGACTGCCGGTCAATTTGTTCACTTTCTTTTTTGGCCCGCAAATGGCGATGCCGAAGTAGCTGAGGTCGCTTTCCGCATTCTTTGCCATCTTTTCTGTAAACTCGTCATAATCGTTACAGCTCTGAGCAAGGTCGGAAAAATCGACGACGGTCACATCTTCAAATCCCGGCTCGTAGAGCTTTTGACGGATTTCTTTGATTAACTGCGGATTGCCTTTCAGAATCGGAATCGGAATGGCAATAATACCCATATGAATATTGCCGTCGTCATCTATGACGTCATCTCCGACTACTTCAGGCATGACTTTTCCGAGTGTAACGCCAAAGATGGCGGCAGTGTTGACCATGTTTCCTAATGGCAGGTTTTCATCTATAATCATTACGCATTTTTCATTTTGCAGATTCATATTTTTATCCTCTTTTCTCAAATATATCTCGGTATACACCGGGAGTTACGCCGATGAACTGGCGGAAAAACCGATTGAAGTGGCTTTGATCGGAGAAACCTGTCCGTGTGGCGGTGTCAATAGGGCTGACCCCTTGTTCCAGCAGTTCCTTGGCCCGGTTGATGCGGATCGTCTCCAAATACCGGTAAGGCGTGATGCCTTTGGTGCGGGTAAAGGCTCTGAGAAGTGTGGATTTGCTCAGGGCGGCCGCTTTGCAGATATCGTCCAGGGTCATGTGGAGGGCGTAGTTGTCCTCAATGAACCGGCAGGCTTTTGCCACCTCGTCAAGACACTCGGCCTCCTCATCGCAGACAGGCTGGCTGTATCTTTCTATCAAAATGGAAATCAGGCAGAGCAGCAGTTCTTCTTTTTCAAATTCTTCTGATCCTTCCATGATCATCTCATTGATCTGATAGATGTGACAGTGAAGTTCTGTATCGGATACGAGGGGCTGGCAGAAAGACGGCAGATATGCCGTGCCTGTGATCTCCGCTGTCAGTTTTTCCATGACTAGAGGGCTGATATTCAGGCCATAATAGTTCATAGTCAGATTGCCGGCGGGGAGGCAGGCGTGGTTCTGCCCTGGATTGAACAGCGTGATATCCCCTGGCTCCAGTTCATAATCCCTGTTGCCGCAAGACATTTTTCTCTTTCCTTCCCTGATAAAACCGACGACGTAATGGTCGTGGAAGTGGTTTGGGAAGGGATGTAAAATATTTTCAAAGCGATAAGCTTCTATTTGCAGTTCTTCATCGAAACAAAAAGTGCGCACTTCTTTTTTCATCAATAGTACCTCCTTATGCAGCCACCCTCCAAGAGAACGAGCCGTGAGACGAAGTTCGATTGGCAAAGGGCTGACTGCTGATTGTATTGTACCACGACTTGCAGCCTTTGGCTTGTACGATATCTTCAATTTTGGTATGATAGGAGTAGTAAATTTTAAAAATCAGGGAGATGATCATATGCCTTCAACTTATGCCCACCGCTATTTTGGCGAAAAGGTGAGAGCGCAGCTCACAGGCAGAGCTGCAGAAATAATCGACCACAAGCGGGAACTTTTCGATATCGGCCTGCATGGACCAGATATTTTGTTCTACCATAAGCCGCTTTTATATAATAAGGTAAATCAACTTGGACGCGACATGCATAAGGAAAAAGGCCGCCGCTTTTTTACCGATGTGAAGCCGCTGATTGCGGCCAGCGGCGATGTGGAAGGAGCGCTGTCGTATATTCTCGGCTTTATCTGTCATTTTGCTTTGGACAGCCAGTGCCATCCTTATGTGAATCAGGCCATTGAGGAGACTGGCGTATCCCATATGGAAATCGAGACGGAGTTCGACAAGATGCTCATGTGCCGGGACGGTTTTGACCCCTGGGACTTTGACAGCGCCAGCCATCTGCACACCAGCAGCCAGTCGTCAAAGGTCATCGCACCCCTTCTCGGGGTTTCGGAAAAGGACGCGTATGCAGCGGTAAAGGGGATGAAGGGTTACGCGGGCTTCTTCAAGACGACAAATCCCGTGACCAGGGGTGTTTCTTTCTTCTTTCTCAAGATCAGCGGCTTATCAAAGAACATCCGCGGGCTTTTTCTCAATAAGGCAGATCAGCCCAAATGCAGGAAGAGCAGCGCCCTTTTGGCGCAGAAGCTTGACGAAGCGGTTCCCCTGGGAACGGCTTTGATAGAAAATTATATGGATTTTTTTGAGAGGAATACGCCGTTGTCTGCGTCTTTTGAGCGGACATATGAATAACAGAGGGGAAGCATTTGTATTAAAAAACTCAATTTGAACAAAGTTCGATTTGCATTAAATAGAAAATCGCTTTTGTATCGGTGGTGTTTCATCGAAGTGCCGTCAAACCGCTGTTTTCTGTCACTTTATTGAGTGAGATCTTCTTAAATGTAGTATTGTGTGTCAAATGAAAATGAACTTTGTTTAGACTGGCTTCTGAAGCATGTATAAAACTTACGGCTCCACATGACAACAAAAAAGCATCTCCAGAAGAAGGAGATGCTTTTAGATATCAGGACCAGAGTTAAGCGGCATTTTCCATATGGTTCAGGGTGGAAGATTCTTCTTGACGAACTGCAGTGACGACCTCTGCCTTCGGTACGCGCAGAGCACGGATTGCGTTCAGAATTGCGATTACTGCTACGCCCACATCGGCGAAGACGGCTGCCCACATAGTGGCAATTCCCATTGCGCCGAGCGCCAGGACCAAAGCCTTGACACCGAGGGCGAATACGATGTTCTGATGAACGATGCGTAAAGTCTTGCGTGAGATGCGCATTGCCGTCGCAATCTTTGACGGTTCGTCGGTCATGATGACCACGTCTGCTGCTTCGATGGCGGCATCGGAGCCAAGACCTCCCATGGCGATGCCGATATCAGCGCGGGCTAAGACGGGTGCGTCGTTGATTCCGTCCCCGACAAAGGTCAGCTTGCCTTTTGCGCTGGTTTCGCTGAGCAGTTGTTCCATATGATCCACTTTGTCAGCAGGGAGCAGCTCGGTGTAAGCAGCGTCCAGCTTCAGTTTTGCCGCCACCTTTTTGCCCACTGCTGCGGCATCCCCTGTCAGCATGACAGTCTTCTTGACACCAGAGGCCTTCAAATCTTTGATCGCTGCTGCAGCGTCGGCTTTGATTTCGTCTTCTATCAAAATGGCGCCGGCATATCTGCCGTCTTCTGCAACGTAGACGACGGTGCCGGGCTCATTCACCGGCGTAAAAGCGATCTTCTGCTCTCTCATCAGCTTTGCATTGCCAGCCAGGATCACTTTGCCGTCCAATTCCGCCTGCACACCAAAGCCGGCAATTTCTTTTACATTTTTGATGCGTCTGCCGTCTATGGTCTTGCCATAGAAGTCTCGAATAGACGTGGAAATAGGATGGGTGGAATCCTTTTCTGCATAAGCTGCCAACTCGAGCAAGTTCTCTTCTGAGATACCTTGCGGATAAAGATCGCTGACCGCAAAGGAACCCTTTGTCAATGTGCCAGTCTTGTCAAAGACGACGGTTTCTGTCTTTGCTAAGGCTTCCAGATAGTTGCTGCCTTTGATCAATACGCCGCATTTGGACGCGCCGCCGATGCCGCCAAAGAAGCTGAGTGGCACGGAAATGACCAGGGCACAAGGACAGGAAATGACCAGGAACGTCAGGGCGCGTTCAATCCAGATGGCAAAGCTCTGACCGCTGATCAGCGGCGGCAGCACAGCCAGAATCACTGCAGCGATAACGACCAATGGTGTGTAGTACCTTGCAAAGCGAGTGATGAAAGCCTCTGACTTGGACTTTTTGCTGCTGGCGTTTTCCACCAGGTCGAGGATCTTGGCCACTGTGGATTCACCGTAGATTTTGGAAACTCTCACCTGCAGCGTGCCGGACTGATTGATGCATCCGCTGATGACATCTTCTCCGGCGGTGACTTCTCGCGGCAGGGATTCGCCGGTCAGGGCGGATGTGTCTAAAGAGGAAGTTCCTTCGACAATGACACCGTCCAGCGGCACTCTCTCACCGGCTCTCACCAGGATGGTCTCTCCAATCTGTACTTCCTCGGGGTCTACCTGTTCAACGCTGCCGCCGCGCAGGACGTTGGCGGAATCCGGTCTGATATCCATCAGGCTGCTGATGGAACGGCGAGATTTATTGACCGCATAGCTTTGGAACCATTCGCCGACCTGATAGAACAGCATGACGGCGACCCCTTCCGAGTATTCGTTTAAGCAGAGCGCACCGACGGTGGCGACTGTCATCAGGAAGTTTTCGTCAAAGACCTGGCCGTGAAGAATGTTGGTCACTGCTTTCCACACGATATCCCAGCCGATGACGGCGTAGCATACGAGGAATCCGGCCAGCTCCATAGCAGGACTGAGGGGCAGCGTGGCTGCCAGTAGGAAAAGCACAGCAGCAGACGCGATGCGGGCCAGTTGTTTTTTCTGTTTCTTCGTCATAATTTTCCCTCCTTTTAGAGTTTGACTGTAACATCTGGTTCGATTTTTTTGATGACCTTGACGGCTTCAGCCAGCGCCTGATCAAAATATTCATCGTCAGCTTCCAGTATCATCTTCTGACTCATGAAGTTTACACTGGCATCATCGACACCGTCTAATTTTTTAACTGCATTTTCAATTTTTGCCGCGCAGTGTGCGCAGTCCAGATCGATTAATTTGATTGTCTTTTTCATAATATATGTCTCCCTTCAAGATAGAAAATTTGTGATTGTTTCAATTAAATAGTTGCTTAATCGTTTGTATGATGTTACTATAAATTATAAGAGCAAAAAGGTCAATAGATTTTTTTGATTTGTGTCCGAATGGAGCAGGAACAGGTCTAAATGGAGCGTAAGTTGATTGGAGAGTCCGTTGGATGGGTAAAATAAGGATACTGACGAATTGGAGGAAATTCACATGAAGATTATGCGCGCACCAAAATATCGCATTATAATAGATGGAAAAGCTGCAGCACCGGAGGTTTTGGGCGACGGCAGCCGGCGGTATCGCTTTGGACGAGGAAAACAAGCCGGATCTATCGAGGTGTTTTCAGTTCTGCCGGGGGTGGAATTGCTTTATGACCATTTCTCTATGAAGAAAGAGAGAAATACCGTGGAAGTAGAAGGAAATCTGCTGGAAATCAACTATTGTCATGAGGGGCGGCAGGAATGCCGATGGATCTGCGGAGACTATCTGTATTTGGGAGCGGGGGATCTGTGCATCACCAGAATGGAAAACGATGAGCCGCCACTGGCCTTCCCGACAGAGCATTACAGGGGGATTACCGTCATACTGGATCTGGACATCCTGGCAGAAGAACCTCTGCCGATTCTGGGCGGGCATGTAGCGGGGCTGGCTGACAAGTTCTGTCCAGGCCATCACTTCTTTGCCATGAGAGCTAATGAACATATCCGTCATATTTTCGGCGAGCTCTATGATGTTCCCAAGGAGGTAAGGGAGGAGTATTTCCAGATTAAAATTTTGGAGCTATTGATGTTCCTGCACTTGGTGAATCCAGATGCAGAGCGTCGGGTTGACAGGATCACCAGGGGACAGATCGAGGTGATAAAGGCAGTGAAGGACAGAATTTGTGAGGATCTGACCCGGGAAGTCACCATCGAAGAGCTTTCCAGGGAGTTCTGTATCAGTCCCACCTCTTTGAAAAACAACTTCAAGATTGTCTATAATACTTCGGTGAAGAAGTATCTGCGCAAAGTCCGCATGGAGCGGGGCGCACAGCTTTTACGCACCGGGAATACGCCGGTGGCGGAAATTGCCGCCCAGGTTGGTTATGCAAACCAGAGCAAATTTGCCTCAGCGTTTAAAGAACAGTTCGGGATTTCGCCGGCAGAATATCGGAAAAAATGTGCCCATGAAGGGGTAGAATAAACCTTGCGTTACAATCTGTTGAGGCTGTTATTCTGCGTTTCTATAGCGGCAGCTTTGCACAAAGGCTGCAATCAAGTTTTGCTGGGCCTTGACTTTGCTCATATGCTCCGGGTGCCACTGTACGGCGAATCCAAAGTCGCAATCGGCAATTTCCAGGGCTTCTACAAAACCATCCTTGCTCTTCGCCACTGCACGCAAGCCTGCGCCAACGCAGTCTACTGCCTGATGGTGGAGGCTGTTGACAAAGGCGGCGTTGATCATCTGCATGCCTCGGCAAACTCCTAAAATCGGTTTGCCCATATTGAAAAAAGCTTTTAATATCATCGGTTCAGCCAGATCCCGCACCGGATCTGGTTTTTCGCATTTTTGCTCTCTTTGCATGCCATATAGGGCCGGGTCGATGTCTGCACCGCCTGCAAGCAATAAGCCGTCTGCGTCCAGAGCTTCTTTGACCGCAGATTCCGGATCGGTCAAATCAATCCATCTTACCACAGCGCCAGCATGTTGCAGGCTTTTCACATACTTTCCTTTCAAGTATTTCTGATAGAGACTGTTTCCCGTCTCGGGTATGGCAATCACGACTGGTTTCATATGATACTCTTTATCTTGTATTTCTATCATTCTAACACTCCTGTTAGTAAATGCAAAGGGGGAGTGAATTTTACAAGGAATAATTCTATGATTTCTTCGAATTGAAGATTCATTGTAGAAAGGTGTATGATTTTGTCGAAAGAGGTGAGATGATGAACAACAAGAAGCTAAATACAAATATGGAAAATCTCAGGGATATCTATAAGGAGATTGCAGAGAGAACAGATATTGATACAGCGCACAAGATTTATTGCGCCTTTGCCGGCGTTCAAGTGTGCTTTCCGAAGAACTTCTACACATCGGAATATGTCAAATCACAAATCCGCATCCAATACGCCGCTGGAACCAGCATCAAAGAGTTGACCAGAAGATATAATTACTCTGAGCGGTGGATCAGAAAAATTTTGAGTGAGGGCAGATTGGAGGATGCGAAATGAAAAAAGGCGTATCTTTGATCTTAGTCGGCATGTTAGCCGTATTTTCTATCTGCGCTTGTTCCGTTAGAACAAAGGGAGTCACTGATGAAAAGCTGGGGGTGCAGGAAAAGTCAGAGGGGGACTATATAAATACTGCCAAGAAATTCACAAAAGATCTTCGTTGCCAGGCTTTGACCCGTCTCCGGAAAGCATTAGGGGTACGAGCCTTCCAATCGGACAATATTCTTGAAGGCAGTGAAACCTTTCTGGCAGATTTGGCCGACTCTATTTTTGATAAAGGACGTGCATTTGCCTGCGACACAGGTTTGATTTTTCTGTATCGCGGTTTTTGTTTATATAGTCCGTTTTCCCTGCTTCTGTAGGACAGGCCAAATTAAAAAGAGAATACGGGAAGATGAAAAAAGGGCGTCAGTGATTCTATTGCAATGTTATAGAATTACTAACACCCTTATCATATTTTAAGAAATAGCAGATGTGATTAATATAACTCCAAGAGCTTCTTGTATTTGTTAAATCCCGCCAGCCAGTTCTTTCTTGCAGAATTGCTCAGTTTCCAAGTTACATAAGAGTCTTTTTTTCCGACGATCTCAACTTCTACAGTTTTTTGTCTGAATATCTTGATTAGCTTATCCAGTTGTACAGTATCTTTATCTTTGTAGTTTGCGAGGTCAATCTTCCAATATTTGTAATCCTGATATATATTTGTCGTGTAGTCTTCTTCGCCGGAATCACCTGTGAGATAGGCATTGTAACCAGTCGTCATGCCTCCGCCGGTAAACCAGACGGCTTTTGGATAAAAAGTGCGTCTGCCGTAAGAGACAATCGAAGTCTTTCCCTTCATTGCCAGTCGCATGCTTCCCAAGTCACCTGTCCTGGTTATATCGATATAGGGCTGTGCACTGGCAGTCATGACATAACTCTTTTTCTGCATGCCGCCTTTGTATGATTTTCCTAACAGCCTTGCATGCTGGCCGGAGGTAATATTTTTGTAGGGAATGTTTTTCGTACTGTATTTCTTTGCCTCTTTAATTAGTCTTTTGTAGGATAATCGGGTATCGAGAAAGCCACTTGCATGAACTCCCAGACACGAGTTTGAGGTAAAAGACAGCACATAATTGCCAGCCTGCAAATCCATTGAGAGGGTTTCTTCGTAATAGTCATTTTTCTTGTATTCTTTTTTATATATCAGCGTACCATCATCAGACTTAAGCATGATTGTAAATCGTCCTTCGGCATAAAAACCTTCCATATTCAAGTAAAAGATACCATCTTTCTCAATAGTGAAAGCTTTTTCATAGGTGCCGCTATTCTCATGGGGTTCATTCCAATAGAATATCGAATCACCTTTCGTACTGCCATAGACAGAAATAGTGAAACTACTGAGGGTAAAGGTAAGCGCCATAACTAGTATCAATAGTTTGCTAATACGATGACTATTTTTTTTCATATATTCTCTCCTTACAAAATCATAATTCGACTTCATATGTTAATTATACCTATTAATATTAGTAATGTAAATAGGATAGAGTTTTTTCCCACGGCAAACGCATGAAAGCTGATAAAGGCAGCCTGCAGATGCAATTTTAACTAT
>URXI01000167.1 GCA_900551775.1 uncultured Eubacterium sp.
CGCTGGAGCAGGATCAGATCTTCGTTTCCACGGGATCTGCCTGTTCGTCCAATAAGAAGGGCGGCAGCCACGTCCTTGCCGCAATGGGACTTTCGGACAAGGAAATCGAAGGCGCCATCCGGTTCAGCTTCAACGAGTTCAATACCATAGAAGAGATGGATTACGTCATAGACAAAGTCAAAGCCGCAGTGGAGCGCTTCCGCAGGCTGGGGTCATTTAGATAATGGTCTGTCCATCGATTTACGCAGTAAATCGATGGACAGACCTTATGCTGACGTTCCCCGGCTTTAGCCGGTCTGGAACGTGTCGTATAATGGAGCCAGCCCCAATTCGTGAGAGACGGGTGCCTCCCTTTGCTGTTTTAACTTTATTAGATTGTTAGAGTGGATTTGAGTATAAAAAATTGTAAAAAATTTACAAAAATCGCCTTGAAAGAAGAAATTTTGATGGTTTTAATACTAAAATCTTTGTTTTTTTATACTCATTGACCTGAGAAAACGGCTATTTAGTTAAAAAACGGCCAACAAACGGAAAAAGCCAAAGAAAGTGCCCGAGGAGGGTATAATAAGTAGGAGTAAATCAATGAACGAACAGAATATTTTCATCGTCAGGTGCGGTGAAGTGGCGCTCAAAGGCATGAACAAGCCGTATTTTGAGCGGATGCTGGTAGAGAGAATCAAGAAGAATGTAAAGCAATTTGACGGCGTAGATGTGCGCCGCCACGAGGGACTTATTTATGTCAGGGCGGACAAGTCCGTAGACAGAGAGCAGCTCCTCAAACAGATCGGCAAGGTCTTTGGCGTAGCATCCATCAGCCCGGCGGTAGAAGCAGAGAGCAATCTGGACGCCATCGGTGAGGAAGCCGTCAAATATATGATGGAACTGATCGACACCAAAGGAATCAAGACCTTCAAAGTCGAAGCGAAAAGGGCGGACAAGAACTTCCCTGTCAAGTCGCCGGATATCGGCCGCATCATCGGTGCCAAGGTTCTGATCGGCTGCAAGGTGCTCAAAGTGGACGTGCACAATCCGGACGTGCATCTCTTTGTCGACGTGAGACACGACAAATCCTATATCTATCAGCAGAAAATTGCTGGTTTTGGAGGGCTTCCTCTCGGAACCAACGGAAAAGGCATGGTGCTTTTGTCCGGCGGCATCGACAGTCCGGTGGCAGCCTGGATGATGGCGAAACGAGGCATGCTCATCGAGGCCGTGCACTTTCACTCCTATCCTTACACCAGCCAGAGGGCGCAGGAAAAGGTGGAAGACCTGGCGAGAATCGTTGCCTCCTATTGCGGTAATTTCAAAATGCACGTCATCAATCTTCTGCCCATTCAGGAGCAGATCGTGCAGAACTGCCCGGAGGAGGAGACCACCATTCTGGTCAGACGTTTCATGATGCGTATTGCAGAGAAAATTGCTGAAAAAAATGGCGGTATGATGCTGATCACGGGTGAGAATCTGGGACAGGTTGCCAGCCAGACGGCAGAAGCTCTTGTGGTGACCGATGCCTGTGTCAAAATGCCTGTCATGCGGCCGCTGATCGCCATGGACAAGGTGGACATCATGGACAAGGCGGAAGAAATCGGCACCTTTGAGACCTCCATCCAGCCTTATGAGGACTGCTGTACGGTCTTTCTGCCAAAGCACCCGTCGACGAAACCGAAGCTGGACCGGATTATAGAATCCGAAAGCAAGCTGGATGTGGACGCCCTGGTAGAGGCTGCCGTGGACAGCGAGGAGATCGTAAACATTCGACAAAATTAGTACAAAACCCCCATTTTCTCTTAAAGACAAGGCTTCTGGCCGGGATTATAATAGAGAAAAGGGGGTTTTTCTATGGAAACAATATTTTATATAAAAGGTGACACGCTGGTGGTCTGCTTATCAGGAGAGATTGACCATCATGTGGCAGAAAAAATCAGAAATGACATCGATGATGAGATCAGGCTTTACGAAACGAAAAATCTCGTCATGGATTTTTCAAAAGTAACTTTTATGGACAGCTCCGGTGTTGGCGTCGTCCTGGGAAGATATAAAAAAGTAGGTGAACTGGGAGGGAATGTGACAATACGGAATGCTGACAAGCTGGTCAAGCAGATTTTGGATATGTCGGGTATTTTCTCCCTGATGAAATACGAAGAAACAGATGATTTTACGACAAAACGTTAGGAGGAAGAGATGGAAGGAAATATAGTAAAACTGGAATTTGAAGCGCTGCCAGAGAACCAAGGTTTTGCGAGATCAGTCGTCAGCGCTTATTGTGTCAGTCTCGATCCTACTCTGGAAGAGTTGACGGAGATCAAGACGGCCGTGTCGGAGGCTGTCAGCAATGCGATCATTCATGGATATGAGAGAAAAGGAACCGGAAAAATCGAAATGGAACTGAAGACCATCGATAAGGATAAGGTCTACATCAAAATTACAGACTACGGCAGAGGCATCTGCGATATCAAAAAAGCCATGGAACCGATGTTCTCCACGGAAGAGAACCGGGAAATGTCAGGCATGGGATTCACTGTCATGGAGAGTTTTGTCGACAAAGTATTTGTGGAGTCGGAGCCGGATAAGGGGACAGCGGTGACTTTGATCAAATATCTGGATACTTATTATGGCGTATAAATATGTGCCGGTCCCAAAAGAAGATACATATGAACTAATACGGAAAGCACAAGAGGGTGATGAGGATGCAAAGTCTCTGATCATCGAGCAGAACACAGGGCTGGTAAAAAAAATCGCGCTGAAGTTTTCATCCTCTGAATACGAGACAGACGACCTGATACAAATCGGATATATGGGACTGCTGAAGGCAGTTTACAAATTTGAACCTGAATATGACGTGATGTTTTCTACCTATGCTGTTCCCATGATTATCGGGGAAATCAAACGTTTTTTCAGGGATAACGGCAGGATCAAGACTAGCAGAAGCCTGAAATCGGAGATCTATGCGCTGAAGAAAGTGCAGGATGAGCTCTGCAAGAAGAACGGATGTCAGCCCAGAATCAGTGAAGTGGCAGAGGCCATGAATCTGCCGGCAGAACATGTGGCGGAGATCATGGAAGCGTCGTCGGCGCTGTCCAACGTGGCAAGTCTGGATAACCAACTGGTGGAAGAAGAATACGATGCCTATTATAGCGAGGCCTCACCGGAAAATAATCTGGACAGCATCATGATTAAGAAAGAAATCTCAAACCTGAAAGCACGAGAACGTCAGGTTATTATTTTGCGCTATTATAAAGACATGACACAGCAGGAAATCGCCAAGCTGATGGGAATCTCCCAGGTGCAGGTGTCGCGAATTGAAAAGAAGGCACTAGAAAACATCAGACAGAAGATGGTCGAATAGTGAGTCAGAAGTAACTCACTTACTGAATTCGACATTTTCTCTCAAGAAATGCAAAAATGACTTGCAAAATGGATTCAAAAGTGGTTTACTATATATGTATGCTGTTATTTTTGTAACAAACAAAAACAGCACGATAGAACGCGGTTAAAAAAACATCCTCTCTTAAGAGGGGACCGTTATTATAATTTAAGGAGGCATTTACATGAACTTTCAACTAACGAAGGAACAAGAATTCGTAAGAAAAATGGTAAGAGAATTTGCCACTAACGAAGTCGAACCATTAGCTGCAGACATTGACCAGGAACACAGATTCCCAGAAGAAACTGTGGAAAAGATGGCCAAGTATGGCATGCTGGGTGTTCCATTCCCGACTGAGTATGGTGGAGCTGGCGGAGACCACATCTCCTACGCAATCACTGTAGAAGAATTATCAAGAGTTTGCGCATCCACAGGCGTAATCTGTTCGGCACATACTTCTCTTTGCTGCTGGCCGATTTTCAACTGGGGTAACGAAGAGCAGAGAAAGAAATACCTGCCAGACCTGTTATCCGGTAAGAAATTAGGAGCTTTCGGTCTGACTGAGCCAAACGCTGGTACAGACGCAAGCGGACAGCAGACAAGAGCAGAATTAGTTGGAGATAAATGGGTCTTAAACGGAGCAAAGGTATTCATCACAAACGGCGGATATGCTGATGTTTTCGTTGTTATGGCTATGACAGACAAGAAAAAAGGAAACCACGGAATCAGTGCTTTCATCGTAGAGAAAACTGACCCGGGCTTCTCCATTGGTAAGACAGAAGACAAGATGGGTATCTGCGCATCTTCCACTACTGAGCTTATTTTCCAGAACTGCGAAATCCCTCAGGACAGACTGTTAGGTCAGGTCGGCGAAGGATTCAAAGTTGCGATGTCCACACTGGACGGCGGACGTATCGGTATCGCTTCCCAGGCATTAGGTATCGCACAGGGTGCATTTGACGTAACAGTTGAATACATGCAGGCAAGAAAACAGTTTGGCAAGAAATTGTCCCAGATGCAGGCACTGCAGTTCGCAATGGCTGATCTGAAGACAAAGATCGAAGCATCAAGACTGTTAATCTACAAGGCTGCTGACCTGAAAGACAAACACCTGCCTTACGGCGAAGCTGCTGCAATGGCAAAACTGTTTGCTGCTGAAACTGCTATGGAAGTAACTACCAAGTGTGTTCAGTACCACGGCGGATACGGATACACGAAGGATTACCCAGTTGAAAGAATGATGAGAGACGCTAAGATTACTGAGATCTACGAAGGAACTTCCGAAGTTCAGAGAATGGTAATCGCTGGTGCGACTTTCAAAAAATAAGATAGTAGGAGGAAATAGAAATGGCATTTAAGATTATCGTATGCGCAAAGCAGGTACCAGATACAAACGTTATCAAAATTAACCCTAAGACTGGTACTTTGATCAGAGATGGCGTTCCAAGCATTCTGAACCACGACGATGCGAACGCTTTAGAAGAAGCATTAAAGATTAAGGATAAATATCCTGATACACATATTACAGTTGTTACTATGGGACCTCCTCAGGCTAACGATCTGCTATTTGAATGTATAGCAATGGGAGCTGATGAAGGCGTACTCGTATCCGACAGAGCAGTTGGTGGTTCCGATACATGGGCTACATCAAACACTCTGGAAGCAGCAATCAGAAAGATCGGCGACTTCGATCTGATCTTTGCTGGAAGACAGGCTATCGACGGAGATACTGCTCAGGTAGGACCGCAGATTGCTGAAAAATTAGACTTACCGCAGGTTACATATGTGGAAGAGTTCGAAATCGCTGACAACATGAAGGACATCACTGTTAAGAGACAGTTAGAAGATGGATACGAAATGATCAAGCTCCAGACTCCTTGTATGCTGACAGCAATCAAAGAACTGAACACTCCTAGATATATGAGCATGTCAGGAATCTTCGCTGACAAAGAAATGAAGACTTGGAACGCGAAGGACATCGAAGTTGACCTTACAAAAGTAGGTCTGGAAGCTTCTCCTACAAACGTATTCAGATCATTCACACCTGCTCCAAAGGGCAAGGGCGTTACAATCGAAGGAGATACTGAGAAAGAAATCGCTGACAATCTTTTAATCAACTTAAAAGGAAAGCACGTAATCTAATTTAGGAGGAGGAATAACAATGGCTATTGAAATATTAAAAGAGAAATGTATAGGCTGCGGACTATGCTTCAAATCATGTCCTTACGATGCCTTCGAATTTGAACCTTACGATGGCAACAAAGCCGGCAAGATTGCAAAAGTCAATGCAAAGTGCTCATTCTGTAACCAGTGCTTAACTGCTTGTAAGTTTGGCGCTATCGTAGAAAAAGCACAGGAAGCTGCAGTCGACTTAAGCGCATACAAGAACGTATGGGTATTTGCAGAACAGAGAGACGGAAAGTTGATGAACGTTGCTCTTGAGCTGATCGGCGAAGGCTACAGATTAGCAAAAGAAATCAGCGAGGACACAAAAGTGTGCGCTCTGCTGGTAGGTGACGGAATTGACCACCTGGCTGAAGAATGTTTCGCATATGGTGCTGAAGCAGTTTACATGGTTCAGGATCCATTACTGAAGAACTTCACAACTGATGGTTACACAAAAGTAATCAAACAGGCTATCGATGAATACAAACCAGAAATCGTACTTTACGGTGCTACTCACATCGGTCGTGACCTTGCTCCAAGAATTGCAGCAAGATGCAACACTGGTCTGACAGCTGACTGTACAAGACTGGACGTAAAAGTTTCCAGCTACATCGAATTCGCTAAGAAGAACACGACTCTGGATACTTCCACTCTGGACCCTAACGATCCATCCACTGGAATCAAGCAGACTCGTCCTGCATTCGGCGGTAACCTGATGGCTACCATCATCTGCCCTAAGACCAGACCGCAGATGTCAACTGTACGTCCGGGCGTAATGCAGAAGAGAGAAAAGATCGAGGGAGCAACTGGTGAAGTCATCAACGTGAAACCTGAAATCACTGCTGCTGACATCAGAACAGAAATCGTAGAAATCGTTAAATCCGCTAAGGAATTAGTTTCCTTAACTGATGCTGAAATCATCTGCTCCGGCGGAAGAGGACTGGGCGATGCTTCTGGTTTCGAACTGATTCAGAAGTTTGCTGACAAAGTTGGCGGTGTTGTAGGTTCTTCCCGTGCAGCTGTTGACGCTGGATGGATTGACCACTCCCACCAGGTTGGACAGACAGGAACGACTGTTAAGCCTAAAATCTACTTTGCTTGCGGAATTTCCGGCGCAATCCAGCACTTAGCTGGTATGCAGACTTCAGACATCATCGTTGCAATCAACAAAGATGCTGATGCTCCTATCATGGAAATTGCTGACTACGCAATCGTTGGCGACCTGTACAAAGTAATCCCTGCTATTATCGACGAATGGGATAAGGCAGAAGAAATGTACGACGCTTCCACAAAATAAGAATCAAAATGAAAAAAGTGCCAGCTTGCCTGGCACTTTTTGATTGTGTGATTAACTATAATTTTTCGATTTCTTCTATAGACAGACCGGTGTATTTGGCAATGACGCCCGCATCAAGACCGTCAGCCTTCATCTTACGGGCAGTGTCTTTTTTCTCATCTTCGCGTCCCTCTTTTTTTCCGATGCTGTAACGTACATCCAGTTCCTCTTCCAGTGTCATAATCTGTTCGATCTCCTTTCTGCCGTTCAGTTCCTCCACTGTATGGTGGATGTGCTCGATGAAGGGGTCTCCTTCGGCGACCTCCTGATCGTTGATGTAGCCAAAGAAATCTCTCAGCTGCGGCGGAACCTTTTCAATAGGACATGTTGTATTTAAGATAATTGTAAACGTTCCGTCCCCGTATGGCAAGGATTTTTTTGTATCGTATTTTTCGAAGGAATAAATGGGTTCTTCCATGCCGTAGAAGTCGAAGGTACAGATGAAGATGACATAAGTGGGTCTCAGCTCGGTATAATCTGCACCTGCATGGAGCTGGTTGATGTCCATGGCAGCCTGGTAGTAACGACCGCGCAGGGGCAGATAGGACTGCTTTTGGACTTGTAATTCGATATCGTGCCATGCATCTCCGTCCTCGAACAGGACGTCGAGACGAACGCTCTTGGCGTACAGGCCTGGGATGATGGTCTTTTCCGTCTCCGAAGCGGGCGGCTTAGGGAAACGGATTTTGCTGACTCTGCGGCCTGGAAGGATGCGCTCAATCAGCTCCTGGCAGAGTTCTGCATCTCTCATGACGATGGCGAAGACCAGGGGATTGGTCAGGGGGTATTTGACTTTTGCTCTGTTCATGGTTTGACTCCTTTTAGCGAATAATGCGTAATAAATGTAAAATGTTTACTGTTAATATATTACAATTTAAGCCATAAAATGTCAATAGTTTCCAGACTGCTTTTTATGTGAGTTCTGTGAAGAATGTATTTTCCTATTGACTTTCTCTATAAATGCTGATAAGATACTTAAAGTTTTTTAATTAAAAATTTTTAAGTAAAATATTTTAATTAAAAAATTAAAACTAAAATTTTGAATGTATTGAAGGAGAAATAGAAAATGAATTTTGAAAAAGTAAAAGAGACGATGGTTAACACTTTAGGATGTGATGAAGAGAAGATCACCATGGAGGCGAACATCGCCGACGATCTTGGAATCGATTCCCTGGATGCTGTAGAACTGGTTATGGCACTGGAAGAAGAATTTGAAATCAAAATTCCTGATGAAGAGCTTGGAAAGATGAAGACCGTCAGTGACATCGTAGGCTGCATCGAGAAGTATCAGGCATAACTCATGGAACAGAAGGAAATATACGATCTGATTGACAGGTTTGAAGGTTCCTCCCTGACCGTCATGGAAATTGAACATAGAGATTTTAAACTTCACCTGGAAAAGGGCGGCACGCAGGCAATGCCGATGCAGCAGGCGCAGGCAGCAGTGCCCCAGGCACATCCGGCAGTTCCAGAAGAAGAGAATTTTTATGAGAAGGTCAGGGCGCCTCTGGTAGGTGTCTATTACGGAGCCGGCGCGCCGGATGAGCCGCCTTACGTCAGCGTGGGTGAGCGTGTTTCAAAGGGTCAGGTTCTCTGCTTAGTGGAGGCGATGAAGATGATGAATGAATTGAAGTCTCCCGTGGATGGAATCGTCCGTACCGTCAACGGTGTCGACGGTCAATTGGTAGAATATGATCAAATCTTATTTGAGGTCGAACCATGTTAAGAAAAGTATTGATCGCAAACAGAGGTGAAATCGCAGTCAGAATCATCAGGGAGTGTCTGGACTCTTCCATTGAAGCAGTTTCCGTATATTCCACGGCTGACCGTCAGGCACTGCATACCATCATCGCGACCAAAGCCGTCTGCATCGGAGGGCCGAGAGCCAGCGAGAGTTATCTGAATATCAGTAACATCGTAGAGGCGGCAAAAGCCTGCGGCTGCGATGCTGTTCATCCGGGGTTCGGCTTTCTCTCTGAAAACAGCGATTTTGCCAGAGCATGCGAAGAGGCCGGTATCAAATTTATCGGACCATCGTCTGATACCATCGACAAGATGGGCAACAAAGCGGCTGCCCGCAAGCTGATGGTGGAGGCTGGGGTACCCGTTGTTCCCGGGTCAGAGGGTTTTGTCAAAGATGCAGAGGAAGCTGTAAAAATCGCAGAGGAGATCGGCTATCCTGTTTTGATGAAAGCATCGGCAGGGGG
>URXI01000168.1 GCA_900551775.1 uncultured Eubacterium sp.
TAACACTATCTGAAGCCTGTAAGGCTGCTGGGATCGACTTTGAAGAATATGAAAAAATAATAAAGAAGTTATAAGTCATTGAGCGAAAAGAGGGACCGGGATATTCTAACCAAATATCCTGTTCCCTCTTTTAATACATCTAAGTTCTGTAGATGAGAAACGAGGTGCTGCATGCCGCTCCACGGTGTGTTTATGTTTTTGCGGACTGTTTGTTCAATTTGACATAACAGACTTCTGCAAATCGAGACCTGCAGAAGCAAAACTGTCCGTGGCAGCAGCTTTTGAAGCAAATTTTACCGCAAAAAGGTTTACCAAAGACATAGAAAAATAACAAGCAGTGCGATTTGTACAAGAAAAGGCAGTCTATCATCCCATTACAGAGGTGGAACGATGCACAGATTAGGGTTCTCGCACGATTCTTTATGTCAAAATCAGAAAAACCCTTCAAAAACATAAAAACACCGTGGGCGTCATATCAAATCAGCGCGATGC
Organism: uncultured Eubacterium sp.; assembly: GCA_900551775.1. GTDB lineage: Bacteria > Bacillota > Clostridia > Peptostreptococcales > Anaerovoracaceae > Senimuribacter. The sequence continues at coordinate 493 of URXI01000168.1, forward strand.
ATTTTGAAAGATCTATAACTGCTTATCATGGGATTGCTTGGCGCTGTGCATACGGGATGGGGGTATGTACCATGTCTTCTTTACAATAGAGTTAGGCTTTTTGATGTTTTTTTAGAGACCTGGCGTAACGCTGCGGGGGTACCAGACGCTATATTTCGCAATGCACTTTGAAATAAAAGCGGATTCCTTACAAAACCTACGAAGATACTACTTTTGGTTACTTTTGTGGACCGGGAAGGGCTTTTGCAGCGGGAAGATTAGCAGGAAAAATAACCGAAATCAGATATACCCCCCTGTTGTAGTCTTCTGACAGTACCCCAGTTACGCAAGAATAGGAAGATATGTTCAAAAAGCGTAAAGTTATCGTAAGATACGTTTTTCCGCGTAAAAAGTGTTGGAAATTAACGGTTTTTCGTTGTAATTTTTAAAATTTCGTGTTATGCTATGCTTGTATCATTTGATGGAGGTGTGTATATGTACCGAATTGCAATAGAAAAACTTTACAGATGGAAAGAGAGCAAACGCCGTAAGCCTTTAATTATTGAAGGCGCGAGACAGGTTGGAAAGACTTGGCTGATGAAAGAATTTGGCAGCAAGGCCTATGCAGATACTGTATATATAAACTTTGATTCTAATTCCAAAATGGCAGAGCTATTCGCTTCTGATTTGAATATTGACCGCCTGATTATGGGGATTGAGTTGTATGTGGGGAGAAAAATTGATCCCAATGGCACATTGCTGATATTTGATGAAGTGCAGGAAGTGCCACGGGCGCTCACATCACTCAAGTATTTCTATGAAAATGCGCCCCAGTATCATATTATTTGCGCGGGTTCATTACTGGGTATTGCTCTTCATGAGGGTACATCCTTTCCTGTGGGCAAGGTGGATTTTCTGAGCCTCTATCCGTTATCTTTCAAGGAGTTTTTAATGGCAGCTGCAGGGGAACAGTATGCAGATCTTCTTGACCGGCAGGATTACCCGATGATAACCGCCTTTAAGCAAGTCTATATCGATGCGCTCAAACAGTATTATTATGTCGGCGGCATGCCAGAAGCGGTACAGAGTTTTGTAGCAGATAAGGATTTTAACGAAGTTCGCAAAATTCAAAAGCGAATATTGGAGGCGTACGAACAGGATTTTTCAAAGCACGCCCCTGTTGAAATTGTACCAAAAATCCGTATGATATGGAACAGCATCCCTTCACAGCTTGCAAAAGAAAATAAGAAGTTCATCTACGGTCTTGTACGTGAGGGTGGACGGGCAAAGGACTATGAAACGGCAATTATGTGGCTCAGCGATTGCGGGCTTATCCACAAGGTCAGCCGGGTGAATGCGGGAGGCGTTCCGCTGAAAGCCTATGAGGATTTGCGAGCTTTTAAACTGTTTATGGTAGATGTGGGCCTTCTCGGCTGCATGACCGGTTTGCGCCAGCGCACATTACTGGACGGCAATGATTTGTTTACAGAGTTCAAGGGTGCACTGACGGAACAATACGTATGTCAGCAACTCAAAGTTATAGATGACTTGGGTGTTTATTACTATACCAATGATCGTGGTTCCTGTGAAGTGGACTTTATTGTTGATACCGGTGAGCAGGTTATCCCGCTGGAAGTTAAGGCGGAGATTAATCTGAAAGCGAAGAGTCTGAAAACCTATCGCGAAAAATATAACCCTGAAATTTCCGTTCGTACCTCGATGGCGGACTATAAAAAAGAGGAATGGCTGGTCAATCTCCCGTTATATGCAGTAGAAGAGATTTGTAAATGTGGTGACGGCGTAAATCTTAATAATTCTTAATTTTCGGCCACCTCCATTGACTGTGCGTGAACGGTAAGCTAGAATAAATTCTGAATTATTTTTGTAATTATTGAAACATTTTTAGAGAAAGAGTATCTTACTTTATAGGTGGGTTATGCGAGAAGAAAAGAAACGTGAACTATTTGAAAAGGTGATTGAACCATGTTACGAAAATGTGTACCGATTCATCCGCAGTCAGACAAAGGATCAAGCGTTGGCACAGGATCTGACGCAGAACGCATTTGAAAAAGCCTGGTTTAAGTTGGAGCAGCTGCAGGATGAGGAGGCGGCGCTGAGCTGGCTTCTGTCCATAGCAAACAGTGAAAAAAATTTGTATTTCCGCGCACAAAACAGGGACAAACGCTCTCTGTTTAAGGATACTCCGTATGATGGCTCTGAACTTAAGATCATAGACTTGGAATGCAACGTTTTGGATGAAATACTCCTGAATGAATCCAGGATGGAGGCCATCAAAGCCTTATACCAGGTAGAAGAAAAATACCGCGAAGTAGTGTGGCTTCGGATTATAGAGGAGATGGAATATGAGAAAATTGCCGAGACTCTGGATATGAAGGAGGGAACGGTAAGAACCAGGTATAGGCGGGGACTCATTTGTTTAAGAGAAGAATATGAGAAAGTACTAGGAGGTGAGAATCGTGAGTGAAGATAAAAAGACAACGTTTACCAGGGAAGAACGGAGCGAATTCTTCAGACAGGCGGAGAAGGAGTATTCTGATCAGACTTATGGCGAAATCCCACCTCTTGACAAATCCTTTATGAACACAAAGAAGTCCGATGATAAATCGTCAAAACGCAGAAGATATTCATTGATTGCTGCTGCAGCCGCTCTGATGATCTGTATTGTTACGGTAGTCCCTCCGATGATCGGTGGCGATGCAGCCTATGGAGACAAGGGGATTCTGCATCGGCTCTTCGGCAGTGATATGGGGATTGGGACCGATGAGCAGGACGGAACCGATCAGGAAAGAGAGTGCAAGGTGGAAATCAATGATTTGGAAAATATAGATGAAGCAAAAGACCTGTGCAAGAATCTGTATGTGCCAGAATACCTGCCAGAGGGGTTCGAACTGGAAAGCCTGGTTGTGGAAAAAACAGAAGCCGGGGTTGATGCAGATTATACCTTCAAGAATGGGGAGAAGGAATTGCATATCGGAATGAGCTTTATTGAGAACGGTAACGCAACCTATAGTTCTAATAGTCAAGGAGAAATGATAGAGTTAGAGGATAGAATCATTGTACCATCCAAAGATAAGATGTCTGTAGAAACGTATATGGAAGAAGGCATCATGATGATCTCCGGAGATATGAGCCAGGAGGAAATGATCACGGTAGCAAAGAAATTAACAAAAGCATAGCATGGTGAAAGAGAATTTTTTAAAGTTTTTTAAAAAATGGTCGATAGCCAAGGTAACTTCCACTTTGTCAAAGTAAATCCAGGGGTGAGTGGGGGATAAAAAAATTCAATGAAATGATTACGGGAAAAAGGATGATAAATGATGTAATTCTATCAAAAATGATGTACAATCAGGGTAAAGCAGGAAAATAGGGCATGCCAAAGGGAGGGCGGCCTTTCTCCGTGTTTTTCAGACAGAGTAAATTCCGTCCGTATCTGACGGCAGGGGTACCATGTCCCGGCGGGTCTCATCAGTTAAAACGAATCTTCCTGTGCGACAAAGCACTGGAGCCGGTCATCCCAATATGGCCGGTAGCCGGATTCCCTCCATGCGTCCCATGGACCGGAGGAATAGCCGAATTCAATACGGAAAGCGTGCAGATAGTTTAACTGCATTCCGTCCGTGTCGCAGTAATTCCATGGATTCGCGTCCACATCGTGGCCTGAGCGGGCCCATCTGCACAGGGCGCCTGCGCTCACTGCGGATCATGGGGACAAGGTCCTCCATCTCACGGAGGGCCTGGAGATTGAGTTCGTAGTCCATCGTATGTTTCTCATAGATCATGGCCGGCCTCCCTGCTTAAAAATGGATCGGCTGAGTGTCACATCCTGGGGAGGAATTTTGTGGCACCCAAGAGATTCGAGAAGGTCTTCCCCATAGAGGAAGACGGACATATCATAAGGGCACCTGTCGGCAAGCCCCTTCCTGCAGTATGAATTGATATGGTCCATCATCAGGGAGACATCCTTCTGGGAGAGCCCGTCAAAAGAAGTGCCCTTGGGGAGGAAGTACCGGATAAACTCATGGTTCCGCTCAGCGGAACCTTTTTGGTATGGCGAAGAGGGGTCGCAGTAGAACAGCCGTGTCCTGCGCAGTCCGTCTTCGCCAAGTTCGATGCCCAGGGGGTTGGTGAATTCACTCCCGTTGTCGGTAAGGCATACCTGGAACAGGCGGGCGAAGCGTTCCCTTCCCAATGCCCCGTCCAGACGGTGGAAGATATCCGTCACGGAGCGGGAGTCATTGTATTCCCTGAGGAAGGCCAGCATCAGCTCCGTCTTTACAAAATGGATGGTGAGGAATACCGGGCCGCCTTTGCGCCCCTCGACGGTATCGAGCTGGGTGACGGGCGTATCGGGGTTTTCTGCCATATACGCTTGGAAGCATTGGTAATCCCTGCCCGTGCGGCAGGCTTTGTCCACCTTGGCGGAAACCGTCTTCTTGCGGGCACGGTAGCGGACCTTTCTGGGCAGGTCCAGGTTCGTGGCGGAAATGACACGGGCGTCAATCAGACGGTAGACCGTCCTTTCGCTGACCATGATGGAATCACGGTTGGTCACACAGATGTGGTGGGGTGACTGCTGTTTTTTGATCAGGGGCGTGATCATCCGGTCGAGGCGGCGCACTTCTTCTTCGGAGAGGGAGATGCCGGCTCTCGCTTCAGAGAGGAGCCTGCTGTAAGCCTCCTGTGCATCTGCGGCACTGTAAAGACGTTTTTCTAGGCTGCAGGAGATGCGTTTTCCGCAGCCGTTGCAGACATAAGGCGGGCCGGTCAATTTTTTGCATACCTCCATCTGGAAATCCGGGCAGAAGCTGTTGCACATGGAACAACGTTTGCAAAGAGAATATTTACGCTGGGCATGGCAGGGGGAGCAGAGCCGGCTTTTGGTGCAGCCGAAACGGAGCCTGCAGGAATTGTAGCACATCCCTTTTGCACCCGTACGGCGTGTGGACAGATGGGAACGGACTTCTTTGGATATGGTGGTGGGGTCCTTGTCAAGGGCCAGGCCGATCGACTTAAATGAAGCCTTTTCGTGCAGCATCGATTCAATCGTGATACGGTTGCTGAGGGTCAGGTGTTTATGTTTAGCCATGTCAGTACCTCCTTTATCTCCGGGACATGGTAAGGTCAGTATATACCCGGGGCTTGCAGAAGTAAATGCAGGGAGGCATTTGTAAAAGTAAGTTCAGGCAGTGGACGGAATTTACTTTGACAATTAAAGGAAATTAAATTCAAAAAATATTTTTTCACTTTCTTGTCCAGTTTTTCTTAAAAATTGCATTAATATAGAAAGACATAAATTATTTCAGATATTAATCGAAAGGAGCAAAGTATGAAAAAGAAGTTATTATCAATCTTCGTCACCATATCCTTGATGACTTGCATGGCGATCACTCCAGCTTTCGGAAGTGCATACTATACGACTGCACACGGGCTTGAATTAACGGAGGCTCAGTACGAGAATCTGACCAAAGTCTATACGGAAGAAGATTTGGACTGTCTACCAATCCCTTATATTGACAGCATCAAGGATGATTCGACATTAAGGACGGTGTCTACAGATGAGGTGTATATTGTCACCAAGACACATTATGACGAAAACAATACCCCGATTGAAATAATTAACGAAGAAGTTTCTAAAGCAGAGGCTGAAAGGGTTGCGGCAGTAGAAAAAAAAGCTGCTGAAGCACCTAAAACTAGAGCAAGGGGTGATTCTGATGTGTGGCAGACCACTTCCAAAAAACTTACATTAAACTTAAACCTAAACTCTTCAGAAATTAAACACTTTTCTTTGGCCTGCAAATGGTTAGTAATGCCAAAGGTACGCTCATATGATGTCCTTGCTCTTAGAACAAGCCATGAATTTTTAAGTACTTTTATCAATTTCTCGGCTTCTCAAAATTATAACAATTCCACTATCAATTATTCCGCAAGTGGAAATAATGCAAAATCTAACAGTTTCCTAGGAACCGCTACTGGTTTTGGTATATCAATGAATATTGTAGATACCGCTTCGCTTTCCTCACTGTCTTGTTCTATGGGAGGGCAACTTGACTCAAAGGCTAGACCTTTTACTATGTATGGAACGTATCAACACGCTACTTCTAAAGTAACATTATCACAATCCAAAGATTACTCCTTTGGGGCAGGCGGTTTAGGTAATGTTCTGAAATTCGACAGTAGTGTTAAAGGCAAATATGACGGGATGCAGGGTGTCAGTGCAACGGTTGATGACTGGCCAGAATAAATCTATCATCCATTTACAAACGTCGCTGAAACTGATAGTTACAAGGGGCACTAAATTATCGTGTGGGTTAGAGACAGCGAGTTCTGAACTATCGTGTGATGTTGTATGATTTTAGTTGACAACTTCTTCTCAAGGATTGAAAATAGATTCAAGAGAAAAAGGAGACAACCACAATGGCAAAAAACAAAACATATGATATGGAATATAAGATACAGGCAGTCAAGCTTGCCCTTGAAATCGGGACGGCAAAGGCTGCAAGGGAACTTGGTATCCATGCAAATACACTCCATACCTGGATGCACCAGTACCGTCTCGGCAATATAGACCTCGGAGCGGGCAGCCGTACACCCCAGTCTGCAATGACACTCAGTGAGGAAGTCCAGCTCCTCCGTAAACAGCTTAAGGACCAGGGCAGGGAAATCCGCAGGCTGAGGGAGGAAAATGAGTTCCTGGAGGAAGCCAGCGCTTTTTTCGCCGCCAGCCGTCTGAAGTTTGCAAGAACGAAAGAATGAGGTTCATTGCACTAAAGACTGACGATGGCAATATACTTCTACTGTAAGATGCTCCATGTCAGCAGGCAGGGTTTCTACAAATGGCTGGAAACGCAAAACCGGCCATGGAAGTATCAGGACATCGCAGATGCCATGATGGAGATCCTTGCAGAAGATGAATACAATGGCACCTATGGCCGTATCCGTATGTACCAGGCCCTGCTCCTGAACTTTTCACAGCATATGCATATTCCCAGCGAGCGCACGGTGTATCGCATCATGGAGGGGCTGGGAATCAGCCACAGGCCTAAACGCAGGCCGAACAGCCTGACTAAGGCGGACAGGGAAGCCTATAAGTCGGATGACCTGCTGAAACGGGACTTCGATGCAGATGCACCCCTGACAAAGTGCGTTACAGATATTACCGAGGTAAAGGCCAAAGATGGCAAGCTGTACATTTCTGCAATTTTTGGCTGCTATGATTCCAGTGTCCTGGGACTTGCCATGGACGCCAATATGAAAGCTGGTCTGTGTGTCCGCACACTTGCCAATGCATGGGATGCCCACCGGGGGACAAAAGGGGCTGTGCTGCACAGCGACCGGGGATCCCCGTACACAAGGCATATCGGGCGGCAATCTGGGAATATGGGGTAATCCAAAGTATGAACAGTGCAGGAGGCCGCTGCCACGACAACGCACGCTGTGAGAGCATGTGGGCAAGGATGAAGGAGGAGCTCCTCTATGGCCGCTATGACACCAGCCAGCTTACGGTTGAAGAACTCTGGACATTAATCTGGAGGCACTTCATCAGTTACTGGAACAACCGCAGGATCTGCGCCAGAAACGGGGGACTTCCACCGGCAGTAAAGAGACAGCAGTACTTTGATTCCATGGAACAGGCAGCATGACAAAAATCCTTTTGAGAAATGTGTCAACTAATCTTGACAACTTCATGATATAATTATACCAAACATTGGGAGTTGGTTTTCAAAGGAGGAGCATAGCATGAAGAAGAAAATCATAGTATCTGTTCTTTTATTGTCATGGTTGATGATCAGTGCTATTTTAATTTCTGTGTATGCATCTGACAACGTATACTATATAACTCAGCATGGCGCTAAATTGACGAAAACTCAATACGAGAATCTGACCAAAATCTATACGGAAGACGATTTGGACTGTCTGCCAATCCCTTATATTGACAGCATTAAGGAAGATTCAACATTAAGGACGATTGCTCGCGATGAAGTGAGTGTAGTCACGAGAACACGTTACAATGAAAAGGGTGAGCCCGTTGAGACGATTAACGAGGAAGTTTCTGAAGCTGAGGCAGAAAGGATTGCAGCAGAAATTAACGCAAAAGAGAAGGAACATTAAAACTGGATTGAGTTGCAGACAATAGCAATTGGCTCTGTAAAATATCAGGGCAGTCTAAACTATCGTGTGGGTTTGCGTCAAACGTCTATAAATTATCGTGTGGGTGACAAATCAGAAAATCAAGAGCACATCTCAAGCTGAAATGTTGATATGCGACAGCCTGATGTGCTTTTTTGGTATCCAAACTGGGTATCCAAATTCTTTTGGGGTTTCGCCAAATTCTTTTGGGGGCAACATTTAGGGTCTGATGCCCAGGACTCCAAATTTTTTTGGGGTTGACTTTCAGGGTCAGCTTTTGGGGTCTGGACAATTTTACAAAAAGGAAAAACGGAGATTGGACAGTTTCAGTGTCCGTTTTCTGGTACTCTAAATTATCGTGTGGGCGGAAAATCCGAAATTAGAGCACTTCAAACTGGAACCAACAGTCTGAGGTGC
>URXI01000169.1 GCA_900551775.1 uncultured Eubacterium sp.
TCCGGGAGGCATTGCCGGCACCGGTGATTCGGACAAAGGCGATCCACTGCCGGATACGGGTGATCGATCCTCCCTGGGCATGTATATCGTGCTGCTGTTTACCGCACTGGGAGCCAGCGGTGCCATTGCAGGACATCGAAGGAAGAAATAGGGTGGCGGGCGGTCCTCCAGAGGGGCGGCTCGTTGGGCGACTATCCCTTGCCCCTTTGGGTGGTCGCCACGGTGTTTTTATGTTTTTGGAGGCACTTTGCCTCATTTGACATAAACTCTGACGAGAAGAATGACGGAAATCCTTCCTCACAAGCAGATAATTTACAATAACTGGGAATCTTCATGGTCCTGGTTATTTTTTTGTGCTTTTTAGTGAAATTTCCACTGACGAGATTGACGAAAAGTAACCAATCATGCTAAATACCTTTTGGTCGAGTTTATATAGTCCGCTTGCCAGAGCATCGGTTATGTCAAAAGGATTAAAAATGTACCAAAAACATAAAACAATCGTGGTGTGAAAAAAAGGTATCTCCTTGAAAAATTGCATTGACTTAATTTTCCTTTTAATGTAAAATAATGTAAAGAGAAGGAGGCGTTGGAGATATTTAATAGTAAAAACTACGTAATCAGAGATTTGGATTTTCAGCAGAGAATGCGAAAGCTTTTGATGCAGCAGAGGAAAGGTCTTCCAGAGGGCAGGTTGCTGACGTCATCGGTAAATGGCAGGCTGTATTACTATCAGGTAATTGATAAAGAAAGGAAGTACCTCGGTTCTGGAGATAATCCTATAGTCCAAAAACTCCAAAAGAAGCACTTCATCAAGGAGTCAATCAAGAGAATTGATAAAAACTTAAAGCTAATGGACAAGCTCATATCAGGCTACGCCAGCGTGGATCCGGAGGACATCATGGAGGCTGCACCACGTGCCTATCAGTCGCTGCCAAAGTCATGCTTCTCTATGGTAGGCATCAACAACCAGAGGGGGTGGGGCTACGAACCCTACGAACGGTACATGGGCTATCCAGAGCAGCTCAACAACAAAACCCTCAAGGGAGATTTTGTCAGATCAAAATCTGAGGCGATCATCGCCAACATGCTATTTGTAAAAAAGATCGAGTACCACTACGAAGAAGAGCTTGTGCTGGGAGAATACACCTTTGCGCCGGACTTTAAGATTGCAGTGAAGAGCCAACGGAAATGCAAGCTGTTGGAACACTTTGGCCTGATTGGGGACAAAGACTACAGGGATACCTGCATGTGGAAAATTCGAACGTATCTGGAGTTTGGCTATCGGCCATATGAAGACATCCTCTTCACCTATGATGACAAGGACGGCCATATCAATACGGTGGATATCGACAAAGTCATCGAGTCATTTTGCAGATAAAGAATTAGATATCCGTTCTCCCGACTGCGGCTGCCGCTTAACCTCGACTGGATCTGACCGCTTCGGACAGCCGTTTGATGCCTTCTGTCAGTTCATCCGGACGCACATTGCCATAGCAGAGCCTTACCAGGTTATCTCCCTTACTCCTGAAAGGAAAGAACAAATTGCCGGGCATGTAGGACACGCCCAGCTCATGGGCTTTGCAGAGCAGCTTCTTGGGATTGATGTTCTCATTGATACGGCACCAAAGAGAGGTGCCGCCCTTTGGCACAGTGAATCTGTAGTCGATATCCTCTGTAGCTGTTAATGTCCGACAGAGAAGGTCGCGATTCTGCCTGCCGAATTGACAGATCTTCTCGATAGAATCATAGATATAGCCTCTGCTGATAAACTGGCTGGCGATATATTGATTAAGGGGGCTCAAGAATATCTGTGTATTTTCCATAATCATGGAAAGCTTACGAGTAATCTTTTCTGGCGCGACCATGTAAGCTGTCCGTATACCTGGACAGATGGTGGCGATAAAAGAATTGATATAGATGACGTTTCCCATAGTATCCAGCGCCTTCAGAGAAGGCACGGGGGTTCCTTCGTAGCGGATAACGGAATCGCAGTCCTCTTCAATGATAGGAATGTCGTACTTGTAGGACAGCTCCAGCAGTTCATAACGCCGCGACAGACTGAGGACACTGGAGGTAGGAAAGTGAAAGGTAGGGATGGTGTAGATCAGTTTAGGGCGATATTTGACGATCAGTCCTTCCAGATAGCGCGTTTCCATACCGTCTTCGTCCATCGGAATGGTGATGACGTTGATGTCCATGAACTGAAAAGCCTGCAGCATGTCTGGGGAAATAGGCTCTTCTGCGATAATGGTATCGCGGGACGATAGAAAAATCTTGGCGGCGAACTGGATCGCTTCATAGGTTTCCGAAACCACTTGGATTTCTTTGGACGTCGCGTGGATATTTCGCCGCTTCAAAAGCCCCTGGATGCTGGAAATCAGTTCCGGCAGTCCTTGAGCCGGTGAAAATCCATACCAATCGAAGCCGCCAGCGCTGGTGAGCTCTCTTAGGATTCCATTGAGCCGTTCTCTGGGGTAGAGCGCCTCTGAAATGATATCTGCTGCCAGAGAGATGACCTTTTGCTCGGATTTTGCCAGTCCGTCATTATAAAACAGCTCGCTGAACAAAGTATCCATCTGCAGATATTCGTCTTTGAGCATATAGCTCAGGGCGCCGGGGTACTTGCGGCTGGAAAAGCCCGTCACTTTTTTATATTCTTTTTGCTGGCTGTAGGTGACAAAATAACCTCTGGGGGACACGGAAGACGTGATGAGCTCTTCTTTAATCAGTTCTTCATAAGCTCTGATGATGGTATTTCTGTGGACACCCGTTTCTTTAGCCAGTTCTCGCTCTGGAGGCAGCTTAAATCCGCTGACCAGCTCACCAGAGAGAATCTGTTTCTTTATGATGTTTTTAATCTGCATATATACGGGCGTGCTCATCTGCTTGTCGATGTGAATGTTCATTTTCCACTATCCCCTTCATTCATGACTTTCTTTGAATTCATTATAATCTTCCGCTGCACTTTCGTAAAGTAAAATTTGGACTAGGAACAAAGGTACCATTTGGCACTTTATCGTCAAAGGAAGACGGAGTATGATGAGAAAAACGAAAATTCGGAAAATAAATGGAGGGAACATCATGATTGTGATACGCAATTGCAGATTGGTAAGAGAATTGACGGAAGGTTTTGATGGCGCCGTTGGAGACGTATACATAGAAGATAATCGAATAGCGGCAATAGCAGAGCCGGGCAGTCATCCGACTGAAGAGAAAACCTTGATTGAAATCGACGGAGACGGCAGGACGCTGATACCGGGACTCTTCGAGATGCACGCCCATCTATATGGTTTCATCTACAACCCTTATGAACTGCAGTGCGCTGCTGAAGGGAAAATCGTATTCGGTGCGTTGGACTTTGCCGGTGAATACCTGAAACAGGGGTTTACCACCATCAGAGACTGCGGAAGCTCGTATAACTGTGCGGTTTCCGTGAGGGATGCCATCAAAGCTGGCATCGTCAAGGGTCCGAGAATTGTATCCTGCGGACTGATCATCACGCCGACGGAAACGGGAAACGATACCTTCAGTGATCTTTATCTGGAAGCCGACGGACCGGAGGAGATGCGGAAGGCCTGTCGAAAAGAACTGCAGAAGGGAAATGATTTTATCAAGCTGATGGTCAGCGGCGCTTTTATGAACGAAGGTGCCGACCCGGGAATCCAGGTGCTGGAACCTGAGGAAATCGAAGCAGCCGTGTCGGCAGCTGCGCGGAAGGGTACTTACGTCTGTGCCCACTGCCACGGAACGGAATCCATCAAAGCCGCGATCAGAGCGGGGGTTCGCACGGTAGAACACGGAACGTTTATTGACGATGAGGGCATCGAAATGCTAAAAAACAATGCGAATACGTTTCTCACGCCGACGGGAGCGGTTGGACTGTACTGTCTGGATGAATCCAATCCGGACGTACCCGAGGAGCTGCTGGAACTGAGCAGAGAAGCCGCAGAAATCGAAATTGCCAACATCAACAAAGCTTATCACGCTGGACTGAAGCTTGGTTTTGGCTCCGACATCGACTTAGTCGCCCTGCGGAAACATCCGGGTTATGAGTTTATCGCCAGAAAAGAGTATTACACTTTTGATGACCTGGATATCCTGCTGCAGGCTACAAAAAACAGTGCCGAGATCATGGGCTTTGGAGATTGCCTTGGAACGATCAAAGAGGGCAAGCTGGCTGATTTGGTCCTGGTGGACGGCAATCCCGATGAGGATATTTATGTGATGACAAAGCCGCCGGTCCACGTGATCAAGGACGGCGAGATACTCGTGTAAGAAAGGAAGTTCATAATGGATAAGAATACCTCGATAAGAAAAAAACTGTTTCTCGCCTGTATGGTGACGTTCTCCAGTATCGTACTGCTGATTCCCTACTTGGCTTACGATTTTTATAATCAATTTCTCAATACGTATGGCGTGACAGATAGCCAGATGGGCTGGCTCCTCACTGCTTATGCAGCTTCCGCCGTCCCCAGCTATTTTATCGGCGGCTGGATTGCTGATATCATCAATCCGAAAAAGCTTGTCATCGCATCTTGCGTAACGACGGCGCTGGTATCCTTTGCCGTAGCTGTGTGCAGTTCCTTTGTGATGCTGGCACTGCTGTTCTTCTGCTTTGGCATTACAGCCATTACCCTCAACTGGAGCGCCTATTTGAAAATCATCAAAATGCTGGGCGGCGATGATGAGCAGGGCAGGCTCTTTGCTATGACCGATATCGCATACTCCATCATGTCCCTGGTGCTGCAGTACGTAGTATTGGCCATTATCACCTATGCGCTGGCTGATAATCCCAACGGTTTCAAAATCGCCTATGTCATTTACGGCGTACTGAGTATTTTGGTCGCCGCAGCGATCTTCTTCCTGATTCCGAACATGGAGTATGAGAAAGAGGGCAAAGGGATCAGGGAGGACCTCCGCCTCTTGGGGCATGCGGCAAAGCTGCCGATCACCTGGTATCTGGCAATCTTCACCCTGGGCTATTTTCTGATCAGATCAGTAATCCCGTATCTAAATCCATATCTGACGGATGCCTATGATCAAAGCATTCCTTTTGCGCAGGCCTTTACGGCGGCAATCAGAACAGGTGCGCTGATGATCTTTTCACCGATTGGCGGGATGCTCAGGGACCGCATGGGAAAATCCGCCAGCAAGCTGATCAATCGCTTTTCCCTGGGCTGCATTTTTTTCTCCCTGGTCATGATGTTCATCCCTCAGGGAAAGCAGTACGCCGTCTGGATTATGGTGGTAGCAGTGCTGGTACTGATTTGTAATGCGATGATGTCCAACTTTCTCTATACATTGGTTACGACAGCAGCAGTACCTGTATTATACGTAGGAAGTGTCTATGGAATCGCTTCTGCCATCGGGTATTCTTCAGATCTCTGGCTCTATGCCGTCTGCGGCAGCTGGCTGGATTCCATGGGAAATGACGGATACAGGTATATCTGGCTGGTAGGCGCAATTGGCGGACTGATGATGCTGGCGATGGGTATCGCAGTGGCGAAGAGGTATGGAAGTGGCAGCAATGAGGGGGCGGACAAAGGGGAGCAGGCCGCATAGCCATCTGCTCCCGCCCGCGCTCCGCGGGCTATACTGAATTTGCGATTCGGCCTGGTCAGCGAAAGACTGCTCCGCAATAAAATAAAGCTTGAGGAATCCACATGGCGCAGGCTGTGTGGATTTTTCTATGCTCAAAATCCCAACCTCTTTAATTGGATTGTCAGCAACACCAGAGAGCGCAGAAAGAGAATTTCTTGCGCCAGTTCACAATGTAGCAGTTGACGAAGATGTAAGGCAATTTGAAACAAAGGAAGAATATAATTATTCTAATCTGGAGTATTTGATAGAGAGTATGCCAAAGGGTAAAATTGGTCTTATCTATGTGGCGCATATCAGACAGATAAAGAGGCTGGTGGAAGTGACAAAGGCAAAAGGTCTACGCTCTATTGCAGTATGCAGTATAAAAAAGAGGTCAAACTTTTCAAAGGTCAATTTTGATGAATTGCAGACTTACAATTTTAAAATAGATCAATACAAAGGTCAAAGAAAAAGATAAAAACTCTGCTGTGAATTTGTTTTTTTTGAAAGAAAAAGAGAGCCATTTCTGACTCTCCATATCTTCTATGTACTTGAATTTCAAACGATTCTAAGGCATCGACTTTTAGCCGAAGTATCTCTTCAGCAGCCCGGCAAATGCTGCGCCATGTCTTGCCTCGTCTTTGCACATTTCGTGAACAGTATCGTGGATTGCATCCAGGTTCTGCTGTTTTGCCATAGTAGCGAGGGCTTTCTTACCTGCGCAAGCGCCTGCTTCTGCTTCGACTCTCATCTCTAAGTTCTTCTTAGTGGAATCTGTAACAACTTCGCCCAGCAGTTCTGCGAACTTCGCTGCGTGCTCAGCCTCTTCGTAAGCAGCCTTTTCCCAGTAAAGTCCGATTTCAGGATATCCTTCTCTATGAGCGACTCTTGCCATAGCCAGGTACATACCTACTTCTGAACACTCGCCTTCAAAGTTTGCGCGGAGGCCATCTATGATTTCCTGATCAACACCTTTGGCAACGCCAACGACGTGCTGGTCAGCCCATTCTACTTTTCCTTCTTCCTGCTTGATGAATTTCTCTGCCGGAACCTTGCACTGAGGACAATTTTCTGGCGGCTGGTCTCCTTCGTGAACGTATCCACATACTGAACATACCCATTTCATAATACTAATTCCTCCTTTTAATTACATTACATTTGATTTCGATTTTCATCGTGATATATACATTGTACCACATTTTGGAATGTCAAAACAAAAAAGTTTTGTCATCTTTCTGTGAAACATCCTTCACAGAAAAAAGGTTTACTTTTATGCCAAATATAGTATAATTAATTGTATGTATGCAATCAGAACAAAGAAGGGGAAACTATGAGGAAAAAGAGAAACCTGGCCCTGGCACTTGTCTTAATCATCGTAATGATTGTCATGACAGGCTGCACAACTTTTGATAATTTTAAAGAAGCCTTTTTCTCTGAAAAGGGAGCTGCATCGGACACGGTCACAATCGGTATATTGGAGCCGCAGACCGGAAATGACAGCGAAAAAGGCCAGATGGAAATAGAAGGAATAGAACTTGCCAACGGTATTGCCGACGAAGTTCTGGGGAAGAAAGTCGAACTGGTATACGCGGATACCCAGAGCAGCATTTATGTGGCAGAAAGTGCCGTGGCGGATCTGATAGATAAGAAACCGGTCATCGTCCTGGGCAGTTACGGGGAGGCTGTATCTCTGGTCGCCAGCCAGAAGCTGGGCAAAGTGAAAATACCGGCCATTGCAGTTACGGCGACAAATCCGCTGATTACCAAGAACAACGAGTATTATTTCAGAGTTACCTTCACCGATGCCAGTCAGGGTAAGGCTTTGGCGGACTATGTCTTTGATGAGCTGGGACAAGCAAAAGCCGGCATCATCAAGATGAAGGATGAGGATACGACTAGTGAACTTGTAAGGCAGTTTACGACACAGATGGCGGAGCTGACAGAAGACGAGAACAGTATTGCCGCGTCCGTACAAATAGATCCAAAGACAAAAGATTATAGAGAATATATAGCAAAAATCAAGGACTCTGGCGTTAAAGCCGTCTTCATGCCTGTTTCTCTGAAAACTGCCGACAAGATTTTTGCAGAAGCAGAGAAGATGGGACTTTCCGATGTCACGTTTATTGGACCGAAAGATTGGCATAATAATGATATCGTTGAGTTACAAAACAAATATGTGGGTATAAAGATAGCGGTGGCATCGAACTTTATGAGCACCAGCGCTGAGGAAATGGCGGATAAGGACATCCTCTACAATCAGTTTATCAAAGCGTACAAAGAAAAACACGGAGATAGCGAGCCGCCGGAGGAAATGGTTCTCGGCTTTGACGCCTACATGATAGGAATACAGGCCATCGAAAAGGCGGGATCCATCGACAGCTACCTGGTGAAGGAAGCCCTCCTGGATACCAACAATTTCAAAGGCGCTTCCGGAGAAATTTCATTTGATGAGACGGGAGAGCCAACCAAACCAATCAACGTGGACATCATTCAAGACGGGAAATTCATTTCAGTTTATACAGCTAAATAAGTAAATTTTTAAATACAAAGGAGAAATAACAATGGAAGACAAAATCAAAGCAGCTTTAGATCAGATCAGACCAGTATTACAGAGAGATGGAGGCGACATCGAATTTGTTGAACTGACAGAAGATAATATCGTGAAAGTCAGACTTCAGGGACACTGCGCAGGATGCCCAGGCGCAAGAATGACCCTCAAAGGCGTTGTAGAGAGAATTCTCGTAGAGAGCTATCCTGAAATCGCTGGTGTTGAAGCAGTAGACTAATGGATTATCTGAAAAAGATAGAGGAAAACAGGGAACTGCAGATTCAAACGCTGCAGGACCTGGTTTCCATCAAAAGTGTGCAGTCAAATCCTGCAGCGACCAAGGACGGAGAAGTTTATCCCTTCGGAAAAGGCGTGCAGGATGCTTTTGCGTACACGCTTAACAAAGGAAAAGAACTGGGCTTTGAGGTAAAAAATGTAGACAACTACGGCGGTCATATTGACTTTGGAACAGGCAGCGAGATTGTAGGCATTTTAGGTCACCTGGATGTGGTTCCGGAAGGTGACGGATGGTCTTTTGACCCTTATAGCGGAGCCGTTTCTGATGGATACATCTATGGCAGGGGCACTCTGGATGACAAGGGACCGGTCGTTGCCGTGCTTTTTGCCATGAAAGCACTGAAGGATGCCGGGTATGTGCCGTCAAAAAAGATTCGCCTGATCCTGGGATTGGATGAGGAGACCGGCTGGAGCGGCATGGTCTACTACGGCCAGCACGAAGAAACCCCCACTTATGGATTTACGCCGGATGCGGAATTTCCTGCTCTCAATGGAGAGAAGGGCATTGTCACTTTCGAAATTGCCAAGAAGTTTACCAGAAGTCAGGCTAAGGGGCTTGAACTGCACAGCCTGACCGGCGGTGCG
>URXI01000170.1 GCA_900551775.1 uncultured Eubacterium sp.
TCCTTGCGGATCTGGGCGCGTCAGAAGTCGTGGTCATCTCTCGCAGCGGTGAGAACAACTACGAGAACATCCATCGCCATTTTGACAGTGAGATTATTGTGAATACCACTCCGGTGGGCATGTATCCCGGCAACGGCAGGACGCCTGTCAATCTTGACGACTTCAAAAACTGCCGGGGCGTGGTGGATCTGATCTACAATCCAAATAAGACAAAGCTGGTCCTGGACGCTATGGTCAAGTCCATTCCGGCGACGGGAGGACTGGAAATGCTGGTGGCCCAGGCAAAGGAATCCAGCGAGTTTTTCCAGGACAAGAAGATAGAGGACGAAGAAATCGAAAACGCCATCGACGAAATCAGGAGTGAGACTCTCAATGCGATTCTGATCGGCATGCCTGGCGCTGGTAAGACCCTGCTGGGAAATGAAATCGCCGCCAGAATGCACCGAAAGTTTGTCGACATCGATGACATGATCGTGGAACACGAAGGCATGTCCATTCCTGAGATTTTCGAGAAGAAGGGCGAGGCTTATTTCCGCAAGGTGGAGACGGAGATGTTAGAGAAGGCCTGCGTGCAGACGGGCCTTGTCATCGCCACTGGCGGCGGCATTGTCAAAAAGAAAATCAACTACAACATCATCAAGCAAAACGGTATCGTCATCTGGATCAAGCGAGACCTGGACAAACTGGAGACTGACGGCAGGCCGCTTTCCCAGTCCATGCCTCTGGATCAGATGTACGAAGAGCGAAAAGATGCGTACTCCTATTGGAGCGATTTCTTTATCAATAACAACGAGGAGAGAGAATGATGAAAATTCTGGTGATCAACGGGCCCAACCTCAATATGCTGGGCATCAGAGAGCCGGAAATATACGGAAAAGGTACATATCGTGATTTAATCAGCGTGATCGAAAGCGCGGCGGCCCGTCTCGGCGTGACCGCCGCTTTTTTTCAGTCCAATCACGAGGGCGCCATCGTGGACGCCATTCAGGATGCTTACGGCAGATTTGACGGCATCGTCATCAATCCGGCAGCTTATACCCATACCAGCGTCGCCATCCTGGACGCCCTCAAATCAGTGGGGATTCCCGCTGTAGAAGTACACATTTCCGATGTTTCTGAGCGAGAAGACTTTCGGCAGGTTTCTTACGTGAGAGCCGCCTGCATTGAGACGATCATGGGTGAGGGCTTTGGCGGCTATGTCCATGCCATGGAGGTGCTCTGTGAAAAAAAGAAAAAAGAAATTTAATATTCCCTGGCTGCAGCTTGGGATAGGGGCGTTGCTGGGCGGTGGTTTTGGCCTTCTGATGGTGAAAACCGCAGACAGCCTGGAATGGTTTGCGGTGGGATTTTTCTCTTTGATCCTATCTTTCTACCTACATGTCATCCTTCATGAAGGGGGACATCTGGTCGCAGGACTTGCCAGCGGCTACAAATTCGTCTCCTTCCGCATCGGCAGCGTCATGTGGATCAAAATTCAGGGGAAAATCCGCAGGAAGAGGCTGAGTCTTCCAGGCACAGGGGGGCAGTGTCTGCTGGATCCGCCTGCCATGGATGGCGGTAGGTTTCCAGCGGTTCTCTATAATCTGGGCGGCGGCTTGGCGAACTTGATTCTCGCAGCCATTGCCTGCGTCTTCGCTTTCGCCATGGGCACCGGAGCAGCCAAGGTGATACTGCTGCCCTTTGCCCTTGTCGGCATCTATTTGGGAATCATGAACCTGCTGCCGATGAAAATCGGCGGCATTGCCAACGACGGTTACAACATCAAAATCTTTCGCAAAGATGCAGACAGCGCCAGAGCTTTTTGGATTCAGATGAAGGTCAATAAGCTGCAGAGTGACGGCGGCAGGCTGCGGGATGTGCCGAAGGAATATTTTGACCTGGCAGATTCTGACGAGAAGGGAAATCCTCTGATAGACGGGCTCAAGGTCTTCCGCTTCCAGAGACAGATGGACGAGAAGGATTTTGACGGAGCCAGGGAAACAGGGCAGAGGCTCCTTGAGGATACGGCGCTGCTGGGCCTCTATAAGAATGTTCTTCAGCTGGAGCTGCTGTATCTGGAGTTGATCGGCCCGTGCAGGATGGAGGAGGTCGAGAGCCTTTACACTGAGGAGATAAAAAAGTATCTCAAGATGGCAAAGGGGAATCCCAGCTCTCATAGGATAAGATACGCCTATGCTGTGCGTTATGCCCACGATGAGGCAGACGCGGCAAAAGCAAAGAAGAAGTTTGAAAAGACGCTGAAAGACTATCCCATGCTGGGTGAGATTCAGCTTGAGAGAGAATTGATGGAGGAGATATGAGATGAGAGTATACTGTTATTCCAGGTGTTCGACCTGCAAGAAAGCCCTTGCCTGGCTGGACGAAAACGCGGTGCGCTATGAGCTGTTGGACATCAAAGAGAACAACCCGGACCTAGCGGAACTTAGGGCGGCTTACGAAAAGAGCGGCCTGCCGCTGAAGCGGTTCTTCAACACCAGCGGAAATCTCTATAAAGAGATGGGCCTGAAAGACAAGCTGCCCGAAATGAGTGAGGAAGAGCAGCTGGCCCTCCTTGCTACAGACGGAATGTTAGTAAAGCGACCGCTGGTCATCGGGGACGATTTTGTTTTGACGGGCTTCAAAGAAGCAGAATGGAAGGAAAAGGTGTTGTAAATGGATAAGGCACAGGAACTGAGAGAGATCAGGGAGGCCATCGACGCGGGAAATCTGACGCTGCAGTATCTGAACCGGGCGCGGGAGGAACTGAACGCAGCTTCTAACTTCGGCATTGCCGACATGCTGGGCTTCGATTTCATCGGCGGCATCGGCAAGCACATGAAGCTGAGCAACGCGCAGAAAGAGATGGAAGCGGCAAAGAGACAGGTCATGTGTTTTCAGAAGGAGCTTCGCGATGTCAGTACCATCCTGAATTTTCAGGTAGATATCGGCGGTTTTCTGACCTTTGCCGACTTTTTCTTTGATGGCATTCTGGCAGACGTCTTTGTCCAGTCCAAGATCGATGACGCCAAAAAACAGGTGGACAACGCGGTCTATCAGATTCACCAGATTATGACAGATCTATACAAAATGGAGGCCAACGCGAGGTAGAGATGGTATATTTGGAAGAATTCCAGCTGCCCGATTACGGGTTTGAATGTAGATTTTTTGAGGGTCAGAAGAGAACTTGCTATGATACATTCTATCCGTTTGACATTTTTCCGGAAAAAGATTTAGAAGAGCTTTCTTTTGAGCCGATTACGATTTTCTATGGCAGCAACGGCTCCGGCAAGACGACTTTGATCAATGTCATTGCTGAACACCTTTCGGCCAGCAGGGATGCAGCTTATAACAAGAGCAATTTTTTTGATCTCTATGTTGCCGGCTGCCGCGCGCGATGGCAGTACGGCTACCAAGACAGCACGGTCATCACCAGCGACGATGTATTCGACTATATTTTTAATGTAAGAAATATCAACGATGGAGTAGACGTCAAAAGAGACGACTTGCTGGAAGAGTATCTGGACTTGAAGCATACTCACTTTCAGATGCGTTCACTTGATGATTACGAACAATTGAAAAAAGTCAATCAAGCCCGCCGCCAATCGGGCTCACAGTTCGTGCGCAAAAATCTGATGAAGAATATCCCGGAAAAATCCAACGGGGAAAGCGCGCTGATGTATTTCACGAACAAAATCCAGGAGAATCAAATTTATCTATTGGACGAGCCGGAAAACAGCCTTTCAGCGGAATATCAGCAGGAACTCTTGCAGTTCATCGAGGATTCTGCCCGTTTTTTTAACTGTCAGTTCATCATTGCAACCCATTCGCCGTTTTTATTGGCGGCAAAGCATGCGAAGATTTACGCCCTGGACGCCAAGCCTGTGGCCGTGAAAAAGTGGACGGAACTGGAAAACGTGCGCAGGTATTTTGACTTCTTCATGGCCCATGCGGATGAGTTCTGAGCAATCGGGCTTCGTGATAAAAAGTTGATGAAATCAGCCGAAACGGCGCAAACGTTTATTTTTAGGAAACGTGACGCCGTTTTTTTGTTAGAACAAAGATTTAGAATAGGAAAATAATGGATAAACATCTCGTTTCTGGTAAAATATGGGTGATAATTGACCATTTCAAAGAAAAATACTGTCTGCAGTGCGTGTTTTGCATTAAAAATGGTCAATTTATCTCTCGAATCTGCCTTCAAACGGCGCTAGGTATTGAAGAAAGCATACTTTGCGCCGTTTTGCGTTGACAGCCGCATTATGTCCGGCGGCGCCTTTTGACCAACCCGGCGGCAAAGAGCAGTGCTGCTGCAAGAGAGGAGAAGAACGTCAGATAAAACCCATAGTGGGCGGTGCTGAAGCTGACGGCAAGATCCAGCTGTCCGGTAATCCCCCTGATATGCCAGGTCAAAAACTGGAAAGCGCAGGAGAGCGGAATCAGCAGCAGGGCGATCAGGTTGACGATATCGACCATCTGAGAACGCTCCCTGAGCAGGCTGAGGATGATGGAACCGACCAGACCGGAGAAGAACAGCGGCGCAACGAGGAAGTCCAGACCTGTAGTGTAGTCTACGTTCCGATCAAAGTACAACCACGGCAGGAATATGCCGATGACGCTGCAAAACAGCAGAAGCAGGATGAATTTGTTAAAGGGATAATTTGATTTCTTAACGCTCATCGTAAATAACCTCCTTTTAAATCATCAAACTTATGCAAATGCGTGCGCATATAAAGGCATCAAAGTCATGATCAGGCCGAATACGAACATGCAGGGCCAGAGGATGAATCCATAAATTGATATTGCGACAAGTATTTGCATGATGATTGCTCCCTTTCTTTATTTATAAACAGAATAGTATAATATATATTAGGTGTCAACAGTAGAGTGGAAAATTAAGAATTATTAAGGATTTGATGCAGGATCGCTGTAATGAACACAGAAAAAAATGAGGATACATTAGTACGTAATTATAAGGACAGTGTATTTCGTAAGTTGTTCAATGATAAGAAAAACTTAATCGAGCTTTACAATGCTATTTTCGATGCAGACTATGATGAAGACACGCCGTTGGAATTTGAGACGATTGAAGAGGTGCTGTTCAAAACCATCAAAAATGATATCGCATTTACGATTGAAGATCGTTACGTTGTTCTAGTGGAACACCAACGTTCGCTTTGCTCACTCCTCCAGAATCCTGCTTTACAGCTGACCGTAAAGGTGTATAATGCAAATGAAGGAAGAGCAACGGAGTTGCTGAAAAAATGCAGGATATTGTGGGAGTACAGCAGGTTTGTTGCCATTGTTCGAAAATATGCGGAGGAAGGCACGATGAATAGCGAAGTCGTACAGAAGATCTTGAAGGAATGCAGAGAGGAAGAAGCCAGAGAACTCTCCAAAGAAGATGGTTTTAATGAAGGATTTGATGAAGGGATACAAGAAGGGGTGCGTTTAACCGCGCAGAAAATGAAACAAAAGGGCATTGAATTTGCGGTTATTGCAGAATGTACAGGACTTTCAGAGCAAGAAATTGACGGCCTATAAATAAAATGTAAAGTAAAGCTGCCCAGATAGGCTATCATCGCTGAAAGGGGCAGCTTTTATTGATGGAAAAAACGAGTTTAATTATAAAAATTATGAAGCGTTGAGGGTTCAATTATGAAAATCAAACCATCCAGTTATATTAGAAACGATTATGCAGACTTGTCATCTTACTGCAGAGAAACCGGAGAACCAGTCTATTTAACTAAGAATGGGGAGGGAGATATTGTAGCACTGAGTGTAGACGCATATGAGCAGCTACAGAACAGGATTAAGAATTTAGAAGCCAAGCTATTTCTAATGAGAGAGTTTAAGAATGCAGAAGAGTATAACCACTTTCATCAAGTAACTTATACACCGCAAGAAGCAGAGGAATTATTGGAGGCTTATTTACGTGAGAAAGAAACAAAAGAATAGAATTGTCTTTGATGAAAGTTTTATCAAAGATATGAAAGAACTTTTGGATTACTTATCGGAACACAGCCTATCGTTTGCAAAGCAGACAAGAAGCCGTATTTTTAAGGGAGTTTCTCTGCTCACAGAATTTCCTCAACTCTGCAAAAGCGTGGATGAGGTTCTGATGCCAGGGCGAAGATGCCTGATTATCGAAGGATATATCATTCTTTATGCGATTTCTGAAGAGGGAATTCATATACAGAAACTGATTAGTGAGAAGCAGGACTATTTTAGATATCTTTAACCCCCTGTGCCTTTTCTCTTTCCAGCACCCAGGTCATCAGCAGCGCTGAGACGGGTACGACCAGGCAGCAGCCGATGCCGCTGATCGAAATCGAGATGAATTCCTGGCAGAAGGATTTGCTGTTGATCAGTTTGACGAAGGAGTATTCGCCAGCGTACTGGATCATCAGAGTCATGTACTCTGCAATATAGATGTAGAAAATCGTATGGATCGAAGTGCTGAGCACGGCCCTGCTGACGGAGAAAGCGGAGGCCAGCAGCTGGGTCTTGGTGAGATTTTCGTTGGACTTATGTATTTCGTAAATAGACGATGTGATAGCAACGGCAATGTCTGTGACCGCTCCGATCAAAGCGATGATCATGACAGAAATCTGCAGGGAAAGCATGTCGATGCCGATATTCCGGGTATAGCCGTTGGAATCGGTGATTTCGTATTGCTCGCTGGTAAAGCCCTGGATGGAGGCGCGCCCGGCGATATAGTAGACAAAGGGTACCACGGCCAGGATGACCAGTGCTACAGAGAGCAGGGCGGTCTTCGATTTGACGTCTGCCTCTTCTGGAACAAAGAGGGTGATGCAGGCGCAGAGGATGCAGGCGCAGACGGTGACCAGAACCGGGGGCAGTCCGCGATAGATCAAAAAAACCGCAAGAAGCAGAATGCCGGCATTGATGGCGGTGGAGAGGATGGACTTGGATCCTTTGTCGCCGCAGATGAGCAGGATGAGTACGATTAAAATCATAGTCAGTACGATTAACATGTTTTTGCCTTTCTTCGGTGTTTATAGTAATAGGCTGCCAGGAATCCGGAGATGGGAATGGACAGGACCACGCCGATGCTTCCCACCAGGAATCTGGCAAGCTCAAAGAACACGTGATATCTGAGTATGGTCAGCACGGCGATGCCATTGCGCATGGACAGGATGAAAAAGGGCAGGCTCGCCGCAATATTGGTGAAGAACATGATGCTGATCATGGTGCCGACCACGTCGTCTCCCACATTGCGACAGGATTTGATCAAGGCTTTGCTGTTCAGATCTGGCGTATGGGTTATCATCTGATTGATCGTCATGACGACTGTGACGACGACATCCATGATCGCGCCAAGACAGCCGATGAGCAGCTCCGACAAAAAGATATAACCGGCATCTACCGGATCAAAGGGTTGCTGCAGATAATCCATGAATGTGTAGTCAATTTCACTGAACCGCATGACGATGGCCGCAATCCCAGTCGTCGCCGCCACTGCAATCATGGTCGCAGCAAAAGAGAGCACGGTTTTCTCGCCCGGGCCGTGCATGAAGAACAGCAGCATGGCAGTGAAGAAAATGACCATTGGAATGGACAGGGAGAGAATATTGACGCCGTGGTTGTACAAGACCAGCATGTAGTAAAATACGATCATATTCAGCACCAGGCTGAATATAGTCAGCGTGCCCTTTTTCCCGTCAATCAGCAAAAAGAGGCCGAAAAGAAGGGTCAGCACCAGGGCAACGTAATGATCCCTTTTGACACCGGCGGCTTTTCCGGTCAGGACGCCATCGCCAGAGGCGCCTTCCAAAGACTCGACGAAG
The DNA here is from genome assembly GCA_900551775.1 of uncultured Eubacterium sp. Classification (GTDB taxonomy): domain Bacteria; phylum Bacillota; class Clostridia; order Peptostreptococcales; family Anaerovoracaceae; genus Senimuribacter. Next base: position 7,788 of record URXI01000170.1, read on the forward strand.
ACGTCGTTTCCTACATTGTATTTTGTATCGTACACGGTAGATTCTGCATAGGTATTGGTCATTTTGACCGTTTTTCCCTTGAACGCGCCGTTCATCAGTTTGGCCGTGATTTTTTGATCGTAATAGTTCTCCTCATATTCGTGGGTTCCGTCAAAGCCTGTTCTCGTCTTTACAAGGGTATCCTCTACCGCAGTGACTTTTCCGATGGTTTTCTGATAAAGGCTGTAGTCGTTCTTGACCAAAAAAAATATGACAGCCGTAATCACGATGAACAGCAGCAGGCCTGTGAGCAATTTTTTCTTCTTATCCTCTATACGCAAGGGTCACCTCCACAAAATTCCAAAGACCATCATACCACGAAACTGTGAAGATATGATAAAATTTTGCATTTTTGCCTTTTTTGGTGTATGCTATATTGCATATATAGATTAATTTTGGAGATGAAATAGAAATGAAAAAAAGGGTATTGGCGTTGATCGCCTTAGTTGCTGCGACGACTGGCGCGGCGGTAGCGTCTTTTGCGCTGGAAATCAATCCTCCGATGACCAATGTCATCGGTGCTTACGGATCTATTTTGGCAGCGCTGATTGCGGCAAAGATATTCAAGGTCACAGACGGACTTTATTACGCCGGTCTGGCCTTTGTGTTCTTTGCATCGCCCATGGGCTCCGTTTTGGATTTGTACCGATCTTTCGGGCCATATGACAAAATCGTCCACTTTTTCAGCGGAATCCTGCTCGCTACCTTGGGCATGATGATCATTACGTATCTGTTCAGGCGCTTCAGTGGGACAGATGAGGCACAATTGGCAAAACTCTTCATCCCTGCCGTCTGCTTTGCCTTTTTCTTTTCCAGCGCCGGAGCCGGAATCTGGGAAATCTTTGAGTTTACTGCGGACAAACTGGCTGGCGGCACCATGCAGAGAGGCATGGTGGATACTGTAACAGACATCATTGCAGGTAATGTGGGTGCTTTAGCTTATGCTGTCTTTTCGCTGACAAAGCATCGTGGAAAGAAAGAAAAGGATGAGAAGATAGAAGTCATATCATAGACTGTGAATATTTACAAGTGTGGAAGTGTAAGGACGCACGGCAAACGCATGAACACATCTGTCGCCTTCATTTGTAATTTTTGAGGGAGGCGAAGTCATACCTCTCCACGTTGTGTTTATGTTTTTGCGTACCGTTTATCCAATCTGACATAAAATTCTTC
>URXI01000171.1 GCA_900551775.1 uncultured Eubacterium sp.
GGCCAATGTGCAGGATGGGGACCAGATCGCCATCGACATTCCCAACCATTCCATCAATCTGCTAGTTTCCGAGGAGGAGATCTCTAAGCGGAAGGCGGCCAGCGTTCCGCAGCCCCCCAAGCAGGTGACGGGCTATCTGAAACGCTACCGCGCCATGGTCACCTCTGCCAACAAGGGCGCTATCTTGAATGATGAAACATTGTGATCCGGAAAAGGAGCCGATTTTATGAAATATGGTGATGATGCACTGGATTTGGAAGCTGTTAAATCTGTTGCCACACTTATGACCGCTGCTGTGCGGACAGCCCCAAAGTCTTGCGGTGCAGACACTTTAGCAACGCTTGTCCTAGATGGCAAGGACAAAGACCTTTTGGCGGACACCATGTGTTTGCTGGCAAAAGAAACCGGAATGGACTTCTACTCCAGAGATGCAGAGAATGTGCGGAAGGCACAGTGCATCCTTTTGGTCGGCGCAGTTGCCTCTTATATGTCTACCGCACACTGTGGGCTGTGCGGTATGGGAAACTGTGGAAATGCAATGCAGCATGGAACGACCTGTGCATTCTCCGGAATTAACCTTGGAATTGCTTTGGGCTCTGCAGTGGGAATTGCCGCCAGCCACCATATTGACAACCGGATCATGTTCAGTGCAGGGAAAGCGGCTATGAAAGAAAATATGTTTTCGAGAAGAGTTACCATGGCCTTCGGAATTCCGCTATCAGTATCTGGAAAAAACATTTTTTACGACCGCAATATGATCTCTATTGCAAAGCCACTGTTTGTTGATTGACCACTTTGCAGCCCCGCGAAAAGCACAACTATACAAATAAGCAATTATGGAAATTGCTTTATTTGATATTTAAGAATGGGAGGAACTAAAGATGAAAAAACGGGTCGTATCCTTGCTGTTAGCTCTTGGGATGTGTTTTGGGCTGACTGCCTGCGGTCAGGGAGACGGCGGAGAATCCACAGCAGACAATGGTGGCAGTTCGTCCACAGAGACGATTACCGTCAGAATTGCCACACAGCACCCGGATGATTACCCTTCTTCTCAGGCAATGATGAAGCTTGCCGAAGATCTGGAGGAGAGAAGCGGCGGCGTTCTTCAGTGTGATGTGTATACCAACAACGCCTTGGGTGGAGAGCTGGATATTCTGGATCAGGCACGGACTGGAACTGTGGAAATTATCTATTGTTCACCTACAGCCGCCACGATGAATCCGAAAATCAATGTATTCGATCTGCCCTTCCTGTTTGAAAATTATGAGCAGGTGGAAAAAGTTGTCTCCAATGAAGAACTGATGAATGAAATTCTGGGAGAATTCGTTGATTATGGGATTCGTCCAATGGCCGCCTATGAAAATGGCCTGCGGGTTATTTCTAGCAACAAAAAAATTGAGAGTCTAGCAGATTTGAAGGGCATGAAGATGCGTGTGCCGCAGGCACCGATTTCGATTGCAATTTTCAATGCACTGGGGGCCAATGCAACGCCTGTTGCATTCAATGAGCTGTACTCCGCTTTGCAGCAAGGAGTGGTAGACGGACAGGAAAACGGCTATCCCACATTTACCAGCAACAGATATTATGAGGTGCAGAAGTACATCGCGGAAACTTATCACATGTGGAGCATCAACGAGTTGTTCGTTTCTGATGTGTTTTGGCAGAAGCTGACCCCCGAGCTGCAGGAGATCGTGCAGACCGCTTGTGAGGAGTCTGGCGTTTACCAGAGAAATCTCTATCGAGAGATGCAGGACAGCAGTAAGCAGGAAGCCCTTGACAACGGTGTGGAGATCACCTATCCGGATATGACAGAGTGGAAAGAGGCCACAGAAAGTGTATATACGGATTTCTACGCAGAGTATGACTGGGGCGAGGAAGTAGTCCAAAAGATTCTGGACTGTGCCAATAGTTGAGCCCTTCGCAAATTTTATTTAGGTGGAAAGACGGCCTCCTAAGTCAAGATGCCTGATGCCGGAGATTGTTTGCTTTTGGAGGCCGTCTTTCAGTTTGGCAGGGGTTTACAGCAGGCAGCACGGGGAAAACAGCAGGAGAGTGATTATATGAAAGCTGTTGCAAAAATAATCGACATGATTTTCAAGGCCGTGGAATGGGTGATTACGGCTCTGGTAGCCCTGATGTCGGCGCTTGTTCTTTTGCAAATCATAAACAGAGCCATTCTAAACACTTCGCTGACGTGGAGCGAAGAAATTGTAAACTATTCTATGATTTGGATTGCTATACTCGGTTCTTGCCTGTTGGTTCGGAATAACGGGCACATGGCTGTCGACAACTTTTTAAAAATGTTAAAGGGTGTGCCAAAAGCCATCGCCACATTCATTTCCGTCGCATTACAGGTGGCTTTTATTGTAGTGATGTTCTTGGGAATCCTGGAGTTCCTCCCAACTGCAGCTCAGCAGTTTTCTCCGGTCCTGCGTTTGGACATGGCAATGATCTATTCGATCTTTCTGATCAGCAGTGTCTTGATGCTACTTGGCTTGATTGACTATTGGATCATTCACCGCGGAAAGATTGCCGCATACTCCGAGGAAGACGAGCTGCTGAAGAAAGTGCAGGAAGAGAGTACGATAGACAAGGGGGAGGCGTAACTGATGGCCCTGATTGTATTTGTTGTTTCACTATTTGGGATGCTCTTTTTAGGTGTTCCGATTTTCATGAGTATCGGAGCATCCGGGCTCATCTTATATGCCTATGGCATGGGTGATATGGAGCCCATTCTTTTGGTTCAGCGTATGTTCAATGGGTTAAACAGCTTTACCTTGCTGGCAATCCCATTGTTTATGCTTGCCGGTGAGATCATGAATCGAGGCGCGCTGTCCAAGAAAATGGTGCGCTTTGCAAACTGTCTGTTAGGATGGGTGCATGGCGGGCTTGGGTTTACCGTGGCGATTTCCTGTATGTTTATTGCCGCAATTTTGGGGTCCGCATCCGCTGCGGCCGCGATGATTGGCGCAATTATGATCCCAGAAATGGTAAACCGGGGATATTCCAAAGAATTTTCCTGCGCATTGACAGCTGCAGCCGGCTCTATCGGGCCGATTATTCCGCCCAGCATTCCGATGATTATCTATGGTGTAATTGCAAATGTTTCCATTGTGGAGCTGTTTTCTGCCGGATATGTTCCCGGAATTGCGATGAGCATCATGTTCATGATTTACTCGTATTTCTTCGCCCGCAAACACGGGTATCCTGCAGAGCCGAAGCCTACAGCGTCAGAAGTTTGGAAATCTTTTAAAATAGCGGCTCCCACGCTGTTGCTACCGGTTATTATCATGGGAACCATTTTGACTGGCATGTGCACACCGACGGAATCCGCAATTCTAGCAGTGGCTTATGCGCTGTTTCTGAGCTGTGTGGTGTATCGGACTCTGCCGCTCAGAGAGCTCAAGGAAACCTTCGTGAATAGCGCCAAGTCCGCCGCAATGGTACTGGTGGTTATCGCCACAGCCAGTCTTCTGTCCTGGGCAGTCACCGTTATGAATATTCCGCAGATGATGGCCGATTTCGTCTATTCCATTACGGACTCTCCCGCCGTGTTCCTAGTCATCGTGAATGTGCTTTTAGTAATCGCGGGTATGTTCCTGGACGCCGGCTCGGCGATTATGATTCTCACCCCTGTGTTGCTCCCCATCGCACTGAGTCTCCAGATTGATCCTCTAGCATTCGGCATCATCATGGTTGTCAATCTCTCTATCGGCGTACTAACCCCGCCTGTTGGTCTGAACCTGTATGTGGTATCCTCTTTGACTGGCATGGATATCCTGCGAATTGCGAAGGCGTGTATGCCGTTCATTGTGATGATCTTTGCAATGCTGATTGTCTGTTCCTTCTTCCCGCAGATCCTCACCTTCCTACCGAATCTCCTGTATGCATAAGGCGGGGGGTACTCCAGGCAGCAAACTTATTGCAAGGCTGGTCTCCTCTCCAATATTCCAGGAGGTTCTAGTCTTGCTTATACGAAAAGAAAGGACTCGTCTGAATGGGTAAGCCTAAAAAAGTTATTATCTCTGCGGCAATTACGGGGGCCATCCATACGCCGTCCATGTCACCCTATTTCCCTGCCAGCCCGGAACAAATCGCACAGCAAGCGATAGATGCGTCTAAGGCGGGAGCGGCCGTTGTGCACATCCATGCCCGCCGAGCTGACGGAATGCCTGTTGGAGATTTTGAAACATTTCGCCAGATCCTCACCGCCATAAAGGAGGAGACGGATGCTGTGATTGGAATTACAACAGGCGGAGCAAACGGCATGAGTACGGAAGAGCGATTTTCTGTGATTGAGGAATTTCAGCCGGAAATGGCCTCCGCAAACAGTGGTTCCATGAACTTTTGCTACCACAAGCTCGCAAAGGGGATTGATCAACCGCTTTATGATTGGGAGCTTCCCTATCTAACCCGGACTTATGACAACGTATTTAAAAATACGTTCAAAGACATGGAGTATTGCATCCGCACGATGAACCGGTGCGGGACATTGCCTGAATATGAGGTCTTCGACTATGGTCAATTGAGCAACTTGGCCTATTTCAAAAAGGAGGGGATCATTACACAACCTATTTACATCCAGTTTGTTCCCGGCGTCATGGGCGGATTTCCCATGGGCGGAGAGTCCATGCTGTTTATGATTGACCAAGCCAAAAAGCTTTTGGGGAACGATATTCAGTACAGCACGGTTGCTGGCGGGCGTAGAATGTTCCGATTTGCAACCATGATGGCGATTCAAGGCGGCAATGTTCGCGTCGGTATGGAAGACGGTCTTTATATCCGCGCCAATGGGGATCTGGCAACCAGCAATGCGCAGCAGGTCGCAAAAATTAAAACAATCCTAGAATCTCTGGATTATGAAATTGCTTCTCCTCAGGAGGCGCGGGAGATGCTCCATCTTAAGGGAAAAGATCATGTGAAATTCTGAAAACAGGCATTCTACATATTGGTTCTAATATTTACTCCGGGAATATAATATAAAAAGAAAAAGGAGAACTGAAAGATGAGCCTGACGAATTATTATGAGGAGCTTCAGAAACGAGCGGCACAGGGAAAGTCCATTCGGCTGGGTATGATCGGATTCGGAAGATTCCCTTCTACATTCACCGTTCAGTTGGACAGAATTCCGGGAATGCAACTAGTGGGTGTTGCTGAGTTGAATCCTGCGCGGGCCCAAAAAACCTGTGACTTGATGGAGTGGCCCAAGGAGCGATACAGCGCGAAAACATTTGAGGAAGCGGCACGAAATGGCACGACTTGTATTGTGACCGATGCGGACGAGCTTTTCAAATCTGACTTCATTGATATTTTGGTCGATGCGACAGGAAATCCCTATGCAGGAATCCATAATGTTAAAATGGCCTGCCAGTACCACAAGGATATCATCATGGTCAATATTGAGTGCATGGCAGCGGTCGGTCCCATTCTGAACAGAATGGCTGATGAAGCAGGAATTATTCTGTCCTATGCCTATGGTGACCAGCCCGCAAAACTATGCAGCTTAATTGACTGGGCTCGGACATGTGGGTTCGAGGTCTGTTCTGCTGGTGAGTGGAGGCCCTACACGGAGGGCGATAAGGAATTGCCGCCGACGGACATTGTGTTTGAGCGATTTGGGTACGATGTTGAAGAAGCGCACCGTTTTGGCATGAACCCGAAGGGATACTGCTCGTTTTTGGATAACACCAAGGGCGCCATCGAAATGTGCGTGGTTGCAAACGCCACAGGCCTGGGTGCCCCCGAAGGAGGTCTGCATTATTATCCAGCCGGCTATGCAGATCTGCCGAACATTCTAAAGCCGAAAGCCGATGGCGGGAAGCTCTCGCATTTTGGCGTAATGGAGGTCTGCGCTCCCAACTATCCGGACCGGGGTGTCTCCGCTCCAGTTCCGGGAGCCTTCCGCGCCGGCATGTACGTAGTCATGCATACGGATGGCCGACCGATGACCAAAGATGCGGTAATCAAAGCCTGGTATCCCACAGATGATACGCATCAATACTCGGCTTATATGCTGCCTGTACATGGCATCGGCCTGGAGCTTGGTGTTACTGCTGCGGCAATTGCTGTTTCCAGAAAGGCTACTGGGCGCTCCAAATTTTTTGCTACGGATGTGGTTTCCATCAGTAAAAAGGATTTGACCCCCGGAGAGATCCTAGATGGCGAGGGTGGCTTCTGCGCACACGGAGAGTTTTTCTCTGCAGATGAAAGTCTTCGGCAGTGTGCGCTCCCCATGGGACTCAGCGAAAAGATGAAGATCATCCGCCCCGTGAAAAAAGGGCAGCTGATTACCTGGAATGACGTGCAGTTTGATGAGACAAATGAGGGCGTCAAGATTCGCCGAGAAATGGAGGAAATCTTCAGAAAAGAGAAACGGCTTTGATTTTCATGTGATGATATGCAGGAACTTTAAAGCGGATTGGAGAATCGGATATGGTTTTCACAGCATGCGGACACTTAAAAGATTTACTTGTTGTTGAGTTAGATGCCGGAGATGATCTTTTAATAAAAATTTCTGAAGCATGTGAAGCCGCAGGAATCAAAAATGGGTTTGTATATGGTGCGGTTGGAAGGCTTCAGAAGGCTGCTGTATATACCGCAGCTCCCATCGGCGTGGAAGACGGCCGGCTGAAATTCGGCTATATGGACGAGCCGCTGTGGTTTGGCGGCTTATTGGGTGCGCAGACGCTAAACTCTGTAGAAGGCATCATCTGTCACGATTCGGCCGGGACAGTATCCTGCCACATGCACTGCTTTTTTTCGGACCCGGACGGGTTCGCCCATGGTGGTCACTTACCCGAAGGTACCCGCATTTTAGAAAAAGCCACCGTTATGATCGGCACTATCGAAGGGATTGATATGGCCAGAAAATGGGATGACAGTGTCAATATTTTTGTATTTGCACCGACACAGCTTTGATTGAGGAGGATATTATGCCTGCTATAATGAACCATAAAATCGGGCGGCTCCTTGCTATACGGCTGGGCCCTGGAGAAGACTTGCTCCGCGGAATCCTGGAAAGCTGTCAAAAGTATGACTTCCAGAATGCGGCATTGTTGAGTGGCATTGGCAGTCTGAAAGAGGTTCGCATTTTTAATGAGTGTCTAATGTCTACAACAGGCGAAGAAATTGTCTACGGCTATGATCAGGAACCGCGTGCCTGGGGAGGGCGTCAGGGTGTCATGGAACTCTGCTCGGTAAAAGGGACTGTTTATACTTCCCCAAATGGTAAATCCACGCACGATCTGCATGTTACGTTCAGTAATTCTGCAGGAACTGTTTTGGGTGGCCGTCTTGCGGAAGGCTCCCTTGTGAATCTGACCGCTGAGATTGTGATTGGTGAGCTACTCTAAAATTCTATAAAGTCTTTGCACAATTGTACAAGAGATAGGCCTCTTGCGGCAGCGGGGTGGATCAAGACACCAGCAAGCGCGAGAGGTCTATTTCTTACAAGTACACAGTATGCCTTGAGATGTGTTAAAAAGAACAAAAGATGGACAAATCTAGGCGGAAGTGATATATATTATAATAATGTATATCTTGCATGTTGCGGCAAAAATTTATATGTTTTATGGTAAGGTGGAAATTTCAAATGGCGAAAGTGGCTAGTATACGCCCTATTAAGCGAAAAGAAAATATGGCAAATCTGGTTGCAAAACAGTTGATAGACCTGATAGTATCGGGAAAGTTTCCAGCCGGAGAACGATTGCCTTCTGAAAAGGAACTCTGCGAGATGTTTGAAGTTGGGCGTAACACGCTCAGAGAGGCGACTCGAGCGTTAAATATTCTCGGTTTTATCGATATCCGTGTGCCGGAAGGGATGTTTGTTGCTCGGAGTCCTGATAACTTTTACACTCGTAAAATGCAGCTTTCCAGTAAGTACGGATATGATAATGTGGAAGAGCTGACAGAGGCTCGAATTGCGATCGAGTGCGCCATTGTACGTCTGGCTGCACAAAAAGCTGGAGAAGCAGAAAAAAGGAAGCTATACGATATTTACCGTATTATGAAAGAAACCGCGGATCATGGGGAGCGATTGGCGGCAGATGCACAGTTCCATATGACGATTGCAGAAATTTCTCAAAATGGCTTTTTGCAGCAAACCTTGTTGTTACTGTTGGATGGGATGAATGAATGGATGGCAAAAGTAGAGATTGGGGCACCGACCGTAAAGCAAACTTCTACGCCTCAGCACGAAGAAATCTGGAAGGCAATTCAGGAGAACAATCCAGATTTGGCAGTAGAGAAAATGAGAGATCATTTGACTTATGTAGGAAAAGCTTTCCTGGAGATTGAGCAAAAGCAATAGTCACAAAATTGCGAAATCCAAGGCGACGCAGGCAATATCTATGGGGGTTCTGCTGAAGTTGGAAACCCAGCAGGTTGCCCATGCCTGCCTGACGGCAGAGCATCCGCACTTTGTACGTATTTGCAGGAGTACCAGGCCTTATGCGCCATGTGTCCTTCCGGCAACGTCCACTTCGATTCGGCCGTCAACTTTGAGACCCATCGGTTGCTTATCCTGTCCCCTATTATACTCTTTGGTATGCAGACCCCATCGATTATGATGCCAGACTATGTCTATTTCATGGTGGATGAGCAATCCTTGATGCGGAGTAGCTGTCCTGGCCAAAGAGGAACTGATTCGCCTCCATCAGTTTGTTCTAAGTCGGGAAAAAGGTCGTAAAATGAGGTGTTGTAAGCTATGCTTCCTATAACGTTTTTTCCTATGACCGCAATTGGCTTCTCCATGAGAAAATCCTCACCTGTTTGAGCAAGACAAGCATCGCGTCTGGCTATACACCGGCCGCAGTTCCGGGCGAAAGCCCGGGCCCACTTTGGACGGCCGGGAGGCTGAAGGGCAGAGAGAGGAAATGCACGTCCACTCAATACCGGGATCGCGATGCTGTTGACAAAGAGAACTCCGTCTCCTAGAGGGCGGAGAGAGAACCGCTCCGTTTGGCCGCGTGAGCCGCTGTGTCGGGCGAATGGGAGC
>URXI01000172.1 GCA_900551775.1 uncultured Eubacterium sp.
TTGAAACTCCTCGACGCTCGACTGCCGGGGCAAGTTCGACAACTTCTGGGGCAGCTCGCGGGCGGTGAGGGCGCTGAGCGATACGCTCTGCATCGAGCACGGGCTGTCCGTCGTCGAGGCTCCGAAGCGACGCGGCAAGAGCTACAACAAGTGGCTTGCAGAGCAGAAACCGAGCCTGCTCATAGACATCCAGTCCAAGCTCGCCGAGGGCAAAGGCGCTGGCTATGAGCGCTGGGCGAAGGTGTTCAACCTCAAGCAGATGGCGCAGACCATAAACTTTCTCAAAGAGAACGGCGACATGGACTTTGACGAACTCTCGCGCAGGGCCGAGGCCGCGAGCGAGAAGTGCAGCGCCCTGACCGAGAAGCTGAAGGCAACAGAGGCGAGAATGTCCGAGGTCGAGGAGCTGAAAAAGCAGGTCATCATCTACCTGCGGACGCGAGAGACCTTTCGCGCATACAAAGCCTCCGGCTACTCGAAACGGTATTTAGCCGAGCACGAGCAGGAGATACTTCTGCACCGAGCTGCGAAGAATCACTTCAATGACCTGGGGTTGAAAAAGCTGCCCACGGTCAAGGCTCTGCAAGCTGAGCACGCCGCCCTCCTCGCTGAAAAGGGTGCTGCATACCCGGCCTACCGCGAGGCCAGAGCCGAGATGAAAAAGCTCCTGACCTACCGCGCCAACGCCGAGGTGATCCTCGGCATGAACGCAAATACCGGCAAGAGACAAAAAGAGCATGAGCAGCGGTGAACAAAATGTATAGACCGTATGCTGTCAATAGTGCTGTTTCTAGAACATTGAATTAGTACGGCAAGGGGAGGTTGCTCTCTTAACTAAATATGGCGAATAAATTGAGACCTAGTATTGAAAATGTCCTATGCCGTCTGTGCGAATTGATAAGATAAACAGTACCAATCCATTTAACATGTTCAAAGCATTAATTTTTATTATATAAAATCTCGCTACATTTTTATAATTGAATCCGAATGTACAACGATATAAAATGATATGAGAATGAACCAAGACGAAAGAAGGTTTGATGTTTGTGGCTCGGGCTCGCTTTGAAACAAGCCAGAGAGGAAAAAGCCGGACGCAAGCCTATGTGGCGGAGTTGGCCGGCAAGACTGACTGCACCATTATGAACGTTGAGCATTAAGGCCAGCGCCCCAGCTTCAACCTGTTTTCAAACTCGTCACTTTGCTTGAAATTCTTGTAGATCAGTTTTTCTGTATAGAAGGGCAGCGTGGAGAGAAAAGCTTTTATCACCTCTAAAACAAATACAATTTTTTATCATATCTTTGGTGGTAAAATAAAGCATTGTCTTTGATAATACTATTTGCTTCTTTTTCTGTGTATGTTCGATTCGGTTTAATCCGTAATGCTATTCTTTGCAGTGCTATAATTCTCATCGGCCTTTTGGATGGATGCCAAAGTAATTTCCTACTTTTATCAAGTAAATGGCTGCTTTTTTTGATATTTCTTCTCCATTTCTGCATCTCAATTTTGTTTTTAGCTCAGCCGTGTCAACTCTTTTGTCAATCTATCAATGTTCTCCCCAAACCATTCAAGAAGTTTTGAGGACAAATTAGCTTGCGCCAAAAATATTCTTCTATTTCTTGTTGGAGATGCATAGTACTGTCCATAAAAATTGCTTACGGCACAAAATTGAAAAAACATTCTTCCCATATTCTCTAAATCATATGGATTGAGTTTAGCGTGGCTTAAGTAGATCTTTACATATGATACGAAATCCTCGATATCAATTTTCCCTTCTGAACATTTTGGAGAAGCATATACATAAAAGCGGATCAATTCCCATATAACAGGATGTTTGCAGCTAGTTGTCCAGTCAATGCATCCATTTATTCTTTCTTCACCACAGATAAGCTGCGTTATGATAAAATCTCCGTGTGTATTTGCATAGGTAAATCCATCCATATCAAAAAGATATGGCTGCATTTTTTCAAGAAAATACATATTAGATTTTATGCGCAGAGCAATTTCAGTATCGCCATTTTCAATAGCTTGATGCAACGTTTTTTCATATCCATGAAGCGTATTTTCAATCGTATGGTTTTGAAAAAACTGTTTATCAATTCCATACAAAAGGGGCGGGTAATCTTTTAAAACAGTATGGATTTTACCAAGCAACTTGGCTGACTCTTCCATCAACCATACAGGAGCTTCGTGATAATCATATGTGATTCCGTCGATGAACTCCTGTACATGGTATCTTCGGCCATTTTCATCTACAGATATTGGATCTCCCGCACGATTATTTATGATTTTGCTGACAGGAATACCATTTTGGCTAAGAAACAAACAAAGGTTAGATTCGTTTTCAGGATGATTCATACTGTTTTCTGTAAAGTACTTTACAACATATTCACCTTTATCTGTTTTTATAAAGTAAGTAATGCTCCCAGCACCGAATTTGGATTCATTTATCTCTGTGATGTCCAACCCATATTGTTTATAGATATGATATTTTAATTGCGCATATTCCACTTGTTTCACTAGTTTGTCCATTGTATTGCCCATCTTGTCCATCATGTCAAATAACGGAAGCCGTTCGCCCAAAAGCAATTCATTCACACTAATGCCCAATAGATCGCACAGCGGCAACATCAAAGAAACCTCAGGCAACCCGTTCCCGCATTCCCATTTAGAAACGGTCTTTTCACTAATTCCCATCATTTCAGCAATTTGATTTTGCGTATAGCCTTTTTCTCTTCTCATAGAACCAATAAAGGATCCAGTTTTTTTCTGATTCATGTAATCACCCCTCGATATGGTTTTATTATACTTAATCTGATTTATATAAACACCCATGTTCCGTAGAGCGGCCCAGATAAGGTAGAATAAGCTTAGCAGATTAAAAATGGACAAAAAGAGACATGGTTTGCGGATCTCCGCCAGAATGAAGCTGCGATCAACCATTCTGAGAGGAGACAGCAAACCATGTCCGGAAAAGCTGTAAGCCTGAACAAATCAGAGTGAGCGTATACTCATTATCTCAAATTGAGATCCACCAAAACACTCCGAACTTATCAATAATTGTAGCACAACGCTTGCTCCAGGGAAGTTCATGCAGCGGCTCTAAAACAATGCCCCCATCGCTCAAAATTTGAAAAGCTTTGTCAACCGCTTCGACGGTGCCCATTTCAAATACATCAAACGTCATTGTCTCCCATCTGTTCTTATGGACGACACTGACGTCGCATGGGTTTTGCGCTTCCGACAGCGCCAAAAAGTTGTCGCCATTTACAGATAGCTCACAGTGCTCGTATTCGGTGTTATCTTCATTTATTAACTCAAGGGTTTTTTCCGCGCCAAAGGCTCTGCAATAGGTCTCTGCTGCTTCAAAACTGTTTTTTACATATACCTGTGGGTAATTTTTCATAAGCGCCTCCTTATTTTTATGAAGCAGATCTCGTTCCGCATGTTACTTCAGTGAATGACCGCTGCCGCGCCGGACTTCATGCATTGCTCCTGAAAGCTCACCGAACAGGTGCAGCTCCAAAAAAAGATTACTACAGCGATGTTATCAATCAGACCACCATCCTTTCCATAATGACCCAATGCAGACGGACACAACTCTCAATATTCACCAGCATCCCTGATCTTTTTAATAACGCCAATGTAATCGTGTGCCGTTCCTTCAAAGGTTTCCGGGTCGACAGGATGATGGATGTTGTAAAGCACTCCAGTGTCTCCTGTCCTTCCCAGATCGTTCTCGTTCATATGCCTATGATCAATATGAACGTTTACGATTTCAAAGCAGGCCAGAACATCGTCTTCACCTTCAGCAATTTCCTTCTCCCACTTTAAGCGACACTCCAGATTCATAAAACACTCGTCGATCAAAGGGGCATTCACGATTTCTGCCTGGACCGAAGTCAGACCGGCTGCCAGGATCTCATCTATCTCAAAACAGTTGTTTTGGCAGGTTGACATACACCTATCATACAAGTCGGCAGACATAAAATTGATGACGGCGTCACCTGTTTCGTGGAGTGTTTGATAGAGATGTCCGTGCTTGCTGACAGCGGAAACAATGGCATAGTAGCCGCTTTTTCCACCTGTAAACGTAGTCCATGACTGCATACAAGCATTGGACAATCCGTTGCTCTTATATGACGTCATTATGTAGAGCGGGGAAGGGACGGAAATAACAAACTCCATCCAATTAAACCCATACATGTTCATGTTCTCCATTGACGCAGGCAATGAGCTGAATTGCTTTTTCATCCTAACCTCCATAATACGCATAACTGACCTTGGCATTTTTCGGGGTTCATTCCAGACCGTATAGCTTGAAAGGCTGTGTCCGCAATGCGCACTCATAAAGCTGCACGACAGGCTTTACCTGACATAACATGCATTTGCTTTGCCCTATCATACTATCAACGATATACCCACGCTCATATGCGAGTTTTTGGATTTTGTACCAGGGCTTTGTCTCAGGACTCCAGGCCTCTATGAACCAATCGTCCTCCGGGTACTTTGCTCTTGCCTCTTCAGAGGGTTTGAACCTGTCCCTGATGCTCTGGGGCATACAGCCTTCGACATAGTGCATGGAAGACATTCTGTAAATGTCAACGCCGATCAGCAGCGCTGCTCCGCCATCGTCTATTATCTTTTGGAAGCCCGATGCAGCGTGCTGTTCAGCATCCTTACCCCACGCTGAGACCCTGTAATGGCCCTCTCCGGTAATGACGCTGGGCATTTGCCGGAAGGTGTCCGATACGATCCCCATCCCAGACCTCTCACTGTTTTCATGCAGATTCCTTACTTTGAGCGTGAGTCCCAGTGCTCTGTCCTCGTCGCTCAGAGGAAAATCTCGCGAATTCAAAAACGACGGCATTACGATAGCTCCATCATTCCCGACGGTGCTTTGCAAGGCGGTTATGACTGTTTGTGCTCCTCCCTCAACATATCCAAAGCTGCTGAGAGAGCAGTGGACCTCGAGCATCATTCCTCTTTTGACCCCCAGAGCCGAAAAACCGTCCTGCATTTCGCTGAGCGTAACAGTCTCACCGTTCATGTTCAAGCAGCCTCTCTCCATAAAATGACGTAAAATCGTGATATACATTAATTTTAACGATAAAATAATTGAATATAGTAACGGCTCCCGTCACATCCGCTGCTTTGACCAAACGAAAAACGGGAGCCTGTACTTGTAGGGCATTATATATTTTGGGTATTGTAATGTCAATACAAATATTGCTACAAATAGTCAAAACTGCGCTTTTTAAGATGCGAACTTATGTCCTGTGAATGAGCAAGCCATAAAATGCTTCACAAGCCGGACTCAATTAGTTGAATGATCTCCTCTTCGGTTTGGAAGAGGTCATAGTCTCCAACATGCTGTCCGGTGTAATGATAGAGGACACCGTTCGCCTCGTTGTTTCGCAAAGCGCGAGTTAATCGCTCCGAGCCGTTTTCAGCAATGAAACGTGAAAAGGCGCGGATACGGGTGCTGGCAAACATGGGGGCGCCACATGCAAAATTTCCGCACTCCCAACAACCTGCAATTCTCTTGGCATTACAACAAACCCAATGCTTGCAGGCGTTTCTATCCCGCTGACAGCCTGCCATACAGCCGCCGCAGTGCTTGTTTTCGCTGCAAACACAGCAGGCCAGTCCGCAAAAAGCGATTCCCTTGCTCTCGTCAAATGCCTTTGCGGCAGGACGCTCATAGTATCCCGCCTGAGGAAAGAATTGGACCGACGGAACAAAGCCGTATTTTTTCAGGAGCGGCAATCTTTCGAGTGTGTTTTTGACTTTGATTTTCAAGCTCCCCACTTGAAAGTCCCTGATAAAGCGCAAGACAGCCAATCTTATGAATTCTTCCAAATACTCCTCTTTGTCGTATTCCGTGGCGATATCGACCGTTAAAATTCCGGATTCCCCGCCGAAAATTCCAATGGTGCCGACTGCCCGGCCAACAGCCTTCGGAATAATTGAAAACCGTATATACCTGTGCCGGCGGTACTCATCCAGCCAGAACCTAATGCAGTTTTCCATTTCCTCGATCGTTGTACAGTAGAAATTGCGTGTACAGTTATCAGCGTTCATTTTGGACACGGCCGTCTTGTCAGAGTAACACGATAAAAGGGACTCGGCGTCCGCCAATCTGACTTGCCTTAACCTAAACGACGCCGTTTCGTATATAGGACAGTCCTCAAAAACATTTAGCGCTATCATTCCTGCACCTCCTTCAGTGACTATTGTACAAAGCGAACTGCGACATCGTTATGTCGTAGTTTTGTACATGGAAACCACTTTTTCTGCGCAGGAGATCAATTTCTGTTTCACATGTTCTGGAGATATGACCTCTATTTTGTCTCCGAACGAGAGCATGGTGCCGAGCCAAAGCTGTTCGCTCTCAACAATGGTCAGCTCCATGATAGCCTTTTCATCATCCAAATATCTTATTACCTTGCCCTTGAGATATTCGCAGGACTTGATTATCAGTTCGGGATCGCACTTCACGGTTACGGTTGTATATCGCCTGTCATCTTGTTTATCGTGAGCTGAAAGTATAGTCTGAGGCGAACCATGTTCCTTTGAAAAGCCGTTTTCAGTGGTTTCAAGCTCTTCCATTCTCAAAAGCTTGTATGTTCTGTAATCCTCTTTGGCAACTGAATAGGCCAGAAGGTACCAGGAATACCACCTGTATAGCACCGCTATGGGCTCCACTGTATGCAGCCGCTTATCACCCATGGCATTTGTATAGGAAAACTTGACGGTCTTTTTGCTGGCGATTGCGGACTGAAGCGCCGGCAGAAATCTGCTGTTTCCTTCCTGCAGCACTGAAAGATCTAGGATCGTTCCTATATCAGGCTTATCCAGAAACGAGACAATGCGCTCAGAAATATTTGAAACTTTGGGATCTCCTGTTGCTGATGAGAGCCCGTTCAGGGCGGTCAGGATGTAGGCATAATCATCTTGCGAAACGACATGGTTGCATAGAGTGAACCTCTCTGTCAATTCATAGCCGCCGGTTGTTCCGGTGAACGCTACAACCGGTATGCCGGCGGCGCACAGTGAATCGATGTCCCTCTGTATAGTACGGACCGAAACTTCAAAACGGCTGGCCAGCTCCTTTGCAGAGGTTCGCCCGTGATTCATGAGGAAAACCGTTATCGCGTATAGTCTCTCCGACTTCATTGATACCACCTGCATCTCCATAATCAAGTCTCAAGCTCGAGCGAGGGCTAGGGCAGGGAGATAAAACATATGTACAAATAGGGCAATCTGCATTATAATTGCGAAAACGCGCCAATTATTTGAGCGGCGGAAATGAGAGGAGGGGTAAAAAGCACATATACGGAATCGAGTACAGGACGGACTGCAAACCATTGTCGCCTGAGTGTGACAATAAGTCAAGCCTGTTGTTTGAGCGTTGTGCCGAGGCTGCAGATGCTGCAGGATATTTTAGGAGGTGTTACAAATGAAAGAACCGGAAAAGACCATTGGCGGGATGATAGACAAAGCGGGAACATGTTTTATTTCGTATGTGGACGAGGACGGATTCCCGGTCACAAAGGCGATGCTGCCGCCGAGAGAGAGGAACGGTATCAAGGAGCTGTGGTTTTCCACAAACACATCATCGAACAAGGTGAAGTCATTCAGGAGAAACAATAAAGCCGGAGTTTATTTTATGGACAGGCGTTTTTTCAGGGGTGTCAACCTTTCGGGGACGGTGGAAGTGCTGGAAACGGCTGAGGCAAAAATGAGGATATGGAGAGAAGGCGACACCTTGTATTACAAGGAGGGCGTGAACGATCCGGACTACTGTGTGCTAAGATTTACGGCCGCTCGGGGGAGCTATTACAGCGACTTCAAGTCGGAGCGTTTTGAAATACTGGGGCTCTCGAGTGAGGAGTGCTGAATATATATGTCAATTTTACTGCTTGCGCAACCTCTACAAAAGCGGGCGATAAAATATGTGCTATTATTTAGATTGACAAAGAAAACCTCGAAGAATATAATGTGACTGTAAATATTGACAATGCGAGCTCCCGTAACAAAATGGTTGACCAAAACTGCACATTAGACGGGAGCTATTATTGTACGCACCCATTGAAACGTTAAAATAAACAGTATTAACGATTCAATAAAACCGATATGTGCGAAAGATGAGTGGGCTATGAAAAAAGTCAGCATAAAAGACGTTGCAAAGGAAGCTGGAGTGTCTCCAACGACCGTATCCTATATCCTGAATAATAATAAAAACGTCTCCATTACTCAGGAGACAAGGGACAGGGTGCTTGCAGCGGCGGAAAAGCTGAAGTATGTACCCAGCCAGGCTGCCAAGACCCTCGGCTCGAGCAGAGTGCTGGGAAAGACACAATCTAAAATGATCGGGGTCGTTATCCCCCAGACAGAGGACACGGCAGCGGACGCTTACATCATGCTGAGCAATCCCTTTTACAGCACTTTTTTGAGCGCGGTGGAATATGAGATGCGCCGGGCTAACTACCATGTCCTGGTCACCGGCACCAACAGGGGACAGAGCTACATTGAGGTAGTGAAAAGCCGCGCCCTTGACGGAGTCATAATAATCGGCATGTACCCGTCTGAGGACGTGGAGGAGTACAGGCGCTTCAACATCCCCACGGTCCTGGTTGACTGCTACGGCAGCTCGGGAGAGGGCTTTTACAGCATTCGCACGGACGACAGGCTCGGCGGATACATGGCGACGAAATATCTGCTGGATATGTGTCCTCGCTGCAACGCTTTCGTTTCAGGCGAGATCAAAGAGGACGGCGTCAACTACATGCGCTACCAGGGCTATCTTGACGCGCTCAAGGAATTCGGAGTCAAGTGCGACGCCCGCCTGACATTTGACGGCTATGTCGGCTTCAGCTACGGCGCCGAAGCGGCTGAGGCCATAGCAAGGGCAAACAGGCGCAGAAAGCAGAAGATAACGGCGGTGTTCA
>URXI01000173.1 GCA_900551775.1 uncultured Eubacterium sp.
CCTCTCCAAAGATTTCGCTGACAAAAGCGCCTGCGCCCACGGCAGAGGAATAGGCCTTGACTACGGTTGTAACTTCTTTGATCTCGTATGGCGGGATGCCTGCTCCTACGGCGCCAAAAGCGGCGAGTGTGGAGGAGGACGTCACCATCGGATAGATGCCGTGGTCAGTATCCTTGAGCGCGCCCAGCTGGCCTTCCAGCAGGATGTTTTTGCCCTCTTTGATGGCTTCCTGCAGAAAAACACCAGTATTCGCCACATAAGGTTTGATCATCTCTTTGTATTCCATCATGGTATGATAGAGATCGTCTACATTGAGGGCGGGTTTGTGATAGAGGTGCTCTATCATGACGTTTTTCAGGGAGCAGACGTTTTCTAGCTTGTCACGCAAGTCCTGCTCCGGCATGAAAAGTTCGTTGACCTGAAAGCCGATTTTTGCATACTTGTCAGAATAACACGGTGCGATTCCGCTTTTGGTCGAACCGAAGGACTTTCCTGCTAAACGCTCTTCCTCATATTCGTCCAGCAGAATGTGATAGGGCATGACGATATGTGCTCTGTCAGAAACCAGCACCTTAGGAGCCGGTACGCCGCCTTCTACCAAAGAGTTGATCTCTTTGATCAGGAAGGGAATGTTCAGAGCCACACCGTTTCCCAACACGCTGGTGGTGTGTTCATAAAACACGCCGGAAGGCAGCATGTGCAGAGCGAATTTTCCATAGTCGTTTTTGATAGTATGGCCTGCGTTGCTTCCTCCCTGAAATCTGACGATAATGTCAGACCCCTCAGCCAGTGTGTCTGTGATTTTGCCTTTTCCTTCGTCGCCCCAATTGGCGCCTACGATTGCTTTGATCATTTTGTTACCTCCTATTCGCTAACGTATAGGAAATATTCTGTGAGACAGAAGATTTCTTATACATTGATTTCAGCCATGAGGCCAAGCTGGTCCTCGTTGGCTGCTAGAATAGGCTTTATGACCCCGTTAAGAAACTCAGTTGTCTGTTCTATTGATCTTCCAACATAATTTTCTGGCTTCAAAACCTTCTGTAAAGCCTCTTTTGTTATATGAAAAGCAGGGTCCTTTGCAATACGATCTAAGAGATCGTTTGGCATGCCTTGCTCTTTCACGACTTTGCCCGCCTCCATAGAATGGGAACGGATGCGCTCGTGGAGCTCCTGTCTGTCTCCACCCATCTTCACGGCGTCCATCATGATGTTCTCTGTAGCCATGAACGGCAGTTCTGCCATCAGATGGGCTTCGATGACTTTTGGATACACCACCAGACCGTCTGCGACGTTGATATATAGTTCAAGAATACCGTCGGTGGCGAGGAAGGCCTCGCTGACAGAAATCCTCTTGTTTGCCGAATCGTCCAGAGTTCTTTCGAACCACTGGGTCGCCGCAGTAATCTGCGGATTCATGGCATCACTCATCACATAGTTTGCAAGGGACGCCATGCGTTCTGAACGCATCGGGTTTCTCTTGTACGCCATGGCGGAAGAACCGATTTGATGCTTTTCAAAAGGTTCCTCAACTTCCTTCATGTGCTGCAGCAGTCTGATATCGTTAGAAAACTTGTGGGCTGATTGCGCGATCCCTGCCAGCACGTTGAGCACTCTGCTGTCCACCTTCCGGCTGTAAGTCTGGCCGGATACAGGGTAGCAGCCCTCGAACCCCATTTTTTCGGCGATTTTCTGATCTAAAGCGCGGCACTTTTCGTGATCGCCTTCAAAGAGTTCTAAGAAAGAAGCCTGGGTGCCTGTGGTTCCTTTTGAACCCAGCAGCTTCAGTGAGCCGAGGACGTAATCCAGATCCTCAAGATCCATGACCAGATCATTGAGCCACAGCGTAGCCCGTTTTCCCACGGTAGTGGGTTGTGCAGCCTGGTAATGGGTATATGCTAAAGTAGGCAGATCCTTGTAGTCTTCTGCAAATTTGGCCAGGGAAGCGATGGTGTTGATCAGTTTTTTTCTGATTAGACGCAAGGCTTCTCTCATGATGATGATGTCGGTATTATCGCCAACGTAGCAGGAAGTGGCTCCCAAATGGATGATGCCCTTTGCATCGGGACACTGCTGTCCGTAGGCGTAGACGTGGCTCATGACATCGTGTCTTACTTCCTTTTCTCTTGCCTTAGCCACATCGTAGTTGATGTCATCCTGGTGCTGTTTGAGCTGGTCGATCTGCTCTTTGGTGATAGAAAGTCCTAATTCTCTTTCGGATTCTGCAAGGGCGATCCAAAGTCTTCTCCAAGTTCTGAACTTCATGTCAGGGGAAAAGAGAAACTGCATCTCCTTACTCGGGTATCTTTCTGAAAGAGGACTGGTATAATTGTCAGTAGACATAAAAAACCTCCATATGCTTAATGTCCCGTTGGGACGTTATCTGCGTGAAAAAAGTAACATAATATTATAGCATTTTGTATGCAATATTTCAAGAAAAACAAAAAATAGGTATCGTTACAATAGGGTTAGGCTTTTTGGATGTATTCATACATTCCTGCGTAACCAGATTACGATTTAGAGGGATCAGCAAGGGGTATATCTGGTTCTGGTTACTTTTCGCATGAATTCCAGCGTCTCAAATGCCGCTTATGACTCATAAAAGTAACCATATGGCGCATATTCGCAGATTTTGTAAGCGTTTACGACTGTGATCGAGGGGGGAAAGAATGCAGATGCCGTCATGGGTTACGCGAGATCTGTAAGACAGCGTCAAAAAACCTAACTTTATTGTACAAGATGCCCGCTGTATACCCCTATCCCCTATATGTCAGCCTGCTATCCGAGGCATCAGGGAGGAGTTTTAGCGTATCTGCGATCAAGAATCGGGACAGGATAGAAAGAGAAATGATAGAAGATCGATAGAAAGAGGAAGCGATGAAAAAGAAACTACTTATAGTAGGTATCATACTAGCCGTGCTGGTCGTCTTTTTGTGGCTGCCGCTGTCCAATTATCCCATCAGCCTGGCGGTAATGAAGGTCTACAGTGCCATCCACGAAAGAGACAGTCTAATGGAACAAAAGGGGATTTCCCTGGAAATTCCCGGAGGCGGCGCGACAAAAGAAAAAGACTGGTATCCTTTTGTCATGACTTTTAATGACAACGCCGGATTTTGCAGGTTCCTCAAGGGTCAAGAAGGAGGAGTGCCTTACGATACGGAAAAGCCGCTAGAGTTGACCATTCTTTATAACTTCCCATCCTTTGACGTTCTCAAAGGATGCAGTTCTCTCTATGACCCTGAATCGCCATACTATAACAGCTTTTATGGTGCGTATTTGCTGACTGGACGCACTGCGAAGGGCGCACCTTACGGATTTTCCAGTGATGGCAGCCTGGATCTGGAAGCAGCTTCTCAGGTTCCCAAGTTTGACTTTCAAAGATTGGTGCTGGCAGACTTGGGCATCAGACCTGAGGCGCAGGTCTTTGACTGGAAGATCCAATCGGTTCGGAAAAACGTGGACTACGTTGGCAGCAGCGGCTGGACCAGGCTGGATGCATCGCTCACCGCCAATGGCGTCATTCACCACAGGGAAAAATTCCGCAGATCCTATCTGCAGTACGGCAGCTGTGGTTACGATCCAAATGATTATGGACTGGAAGATTTTGCTCCAGTCCACATGAAGGGAAGACTATATGCCAAGTATTTTGAGGAATGGAATACCGGCATCTTTTTCTATATCATGACCGCAGATGAGCAGGTTCTGGAACGCTGCGACGCTGAGATCCTGTCAGAAAGCATTTTGGTTATAGAATAAATCCTGCGATCACATAGCATACCAGGGAAATTCCACACCAGATCAGGCCATATGGCATGACCGTTTTGATATGGTCGTGGACATCACAGCCGACGATACCGCAGGTCATGTAGGTCGTATCGGAGATTGGCGATATGTGATCGCCGAAGAAAGCAGCGCCCCAAACGGCAGCAATGCAGAGGGGCAGATTTGCACCTGCAGCGATGGACCACGGTATGGCAATCGGCATCATGGTAGATACGTTGCCCATGGCTGAACCGGTGGCAAAACCGATCAAGCTGGTAATGAAGAACAAAATCGCGGGCAGTAAAGACGGCGACATGATGCCGGAAAACAAATTTGCCAGATAGGTTCCTGTCCCTAAGGCGGAAATTACATCACCCAGCACGACAGCTGCGATGAGAATGATCAAAATCTGCATGGATTCTCCCATGCCGTCGATGAAGATATCGATGACTTCGTTAAACTTGAACTTCTTTGATGTGATATTCATGATGATGCATATCAAGGATGAGAGAATCATGGCGCAGAAAATGCCGCCGATGGCATCCCCCTCCAGCATATTGCCGCCGCCGCTGTAGAACATGTAGCCGATGGCAATGACAATAGAGGCGATGGCAGGTACAAATACGAAAGCGGCGCTGGTGCTTTTTTCAATTTCTTCTTCTGCCTGTTCCGCCAGCTCTATGATCTCTTCAGGCAATTCTTCTAAGACCGTGTTTCCGTGGTCAGGATTGTCCAACAGTCCAAATTTCTCCGCTCTCTCTTCTGCCTTTTTTAAGCCGCCAAAATCTTTTCCCAGCAAAATGAGCACTAGAGAAGAAAAGACTGCTAAAATACAGTAAAAGTTCAGTGCGGAAACCTGCAGCATGACCTTGGACGGATTGGCGATTTCTGCAGCCGTAATCAAGCCGAAAAGTATACCGCCCCATTGCCCCAAAGGAATCAGTCCACAGACCGGCGGTCCGGTGACTTTGATAATGAATGCCTGTTTTTCATGAGAAACCTTTAATCTGTCATTGAGCGGCTTCATGACCACACCGGTCAGAATTACACTGAGGGTGGTATTGGTATACAAAATCAGTCAGATCAGCCAGGTAAGAAAGCATGAACCTTTTTTTCCTTTGATGATCCGGTGCTTCTCCGTCAGAAATTCTACGAGACCGCGGCCGCCGCCGGACTTCTCTATCAAGCGGGACATGCCAAAAGCTAAGGCGATACTGATGATGACGATGACCGCCCAGCGATCAGAAAATGCGGCGATGATGCCGTTCAGTATTTGGTCGAGAACCACCATCGGCGCGAAGCCGTAGAGAATCATATAACCGATAATGACTGCGGCGAAAAGTGCGACAATTGCATTTTTTGCTGCAAACGCCAGTAAAATTGCCACGACTGGCGGTAAAACTACTAATATTCCGTAATCCATAATCCCTCTCCTTTCGATAAGTCAGTATGTTCTGGGTACCAGTGCGTGATACATCAGATCTGCCAGGGCGATGAAGTCAAAGACAGGCAACCCTGTTTCTTCAGAAATCGCCGCCGCAAATGGCGGGATGTCACTGCACTCCAGTAAAAAAGCGCCTATGGCAGGGTCTTTGTCTATCATATCTTTTGCAATCTGTACCACCTGCTGCTGAAAGCGGACTGTATCCATTTCCATTTTCCTCTGAAAGCGGATGCAATCCATGAATTCTGAACAAGTGTCCAGTTCCCCTATCACAAAAGGTATGTCCTTGTCGATACCGCTGGCATCTAAAAAATGCGGTTCTTTGAGACGGCGGCCGGCAGCGGTGATAATTCCCAGCTTTTTCTGCTTCCCGATGATTTTGGAAAGCATGGGAGCCATCAGCAGGGGCGAAGTAAAAATGGGAATGTCCAGCTCCTCGGCTGCCCGCGCCTGCCAGACCACGAATAATCCGCAGCCGGTGGTAATGGCTCGAACGCCCTCGTCCTGCAGCTCCTTTGCCGCGCCAATAAAGGTCTGATACTTTTCTTCGTTTAAGTCCTGCCACCAGCCGGTGGGAAGATCGACGACTTTGTAGCGGACTGGAAAGTCAAAAGAGGCTGCATGTGCCATGTTGCCGGGCATCAGCGGGTAGCGGGCGTTTAATACGAGAATGCCTATGGGCGCCCCGCCAAAGGCGGTACCGCCAGAAATCATCCTTGTCAAAATATCACCTCCCGGGCATTGTCAGTTATGTCAAAGGTATTAAATGATTTAATAATATCAATATTTTAACATAGAATACGCAGGTTGTTAATATTTTTTTGAATATTCTGCCTGCGGCGCCTTTGTCAGCTGGTGATTTTCCGCACAAAGATCTTCTGTAAAAGGGTGATCCAGATGAAGGCTGTAAGCAAGGCAGGCACCATGAAAACAGGCGCTGTCTCAGAGACGGCTTTGCCCATC
Organism: uncultured Eubacterium sp.; assembly: GCA_900551775.1. Classification (GTDB taxonomy): domain Bacteria; phylum Bacillota; class Clostridia; order Peptostreptococcales; family Anaerovoracaceae; genus Senimuribacter. Next base: position 6,170 of record URXI01000173.1, read on the forward strand.
CAGAACGCCGGCAGGAATCCTAGGAGATATCCGGCTTCACTGTGGATAAAATAAGGTATCGCCGCACCAAGGAGCATGAGCGTAGATAATTTAGTTACCGCCATGCCCTCCAGTTTGTTGGCGGAGATCGCCACGATCAGCAGGGCGATGATGATCCCTTGCAGTGCGCCGCCTGCTGCGAGTAGCAGGGTCATCGGCAGGGAGCGCGCGGTCAGGCTGAAAAACGGGAGCAGGACTGCCGTAAATCCGAAGCCTGCGAGAGCCGGCAGGCCGATGCGCGACACGAGATAGCCCCGTATGCCCAGGGTGGTGACAAAGAGATAGTTGGTGATATGATCGTCTCGCTCTTCCAAAATCACCATGGCCGTGACGAAGCAGAACATGACCGGCGCAAGTAAGACGAAGAGCAGGTCGATCAGGCTGTAATAGGGCGCCAGGCACACCGATTTTTGCAGCCAGCGGCAGAGGAGGCTTTCGATCATCGGGATGCCCAATTTGAAGAAGAAGCCTGCAGCCATAGGCGCCAGGCAGGCGGCAAAGAGCATGAAGTCACCTTTGATGGCCGTCAGCATCTGAAAAAAGCTGATTCGTATTGTTCTCATCATGCTGCACCTCCCGTGCGATTCCACATTTTCTGTACACTTTGACGGGCTGCGGGAAACAGAAGTGCGATGGCTGCCAGAGTGATGATCAGAGAGGGAACGCAAAGCCCTTTGCCTACAATCATGTCGATACAGAAGCTGGTGGGCCAATACTGCAGCATGGAGGCAGAGGGACGGAATAAATGCAGGATTGCAGGCAGAAACCCGACGGTTTCTACAGGTACCGTCCACAGGATGAACTGATTGAGACTCGTGACCCGCGCAGCGATGACGATGCCCAGCAAGGTAAAGATAAAGGAGCAAAGCAATGTGCCGGCCAGAACCTGCGGCAGCGAGGGCATACTGACGGAATACGCCAAGATGCCAGCCACGACGAGAGCGATGAGGCTCAGGGAGATCGTTTTGGCGGCGGTGTATCTCGCAGCGCTGACCGGAGAGGCGGCTAAGGCCCAAGGCACCCGCTGGCTTTTCTCCAGCAGGACGATGGCACCCATGAAAAACATGCCCATGGCAGCCGGATCAGAAAGAATCAAAATGGCCGCCGCATTCTGACGCCATGGGGCAGGCAATGCGTGAAGGAGCAACAGGTAGAGCAGCGTCAAAAGCCCATAAAGCAGATAGAATCCGTATTTTATCTGGAACCGGACGTCCCATAGAATGCAGGTTTTCCATTTCATAGCAGAGTCCTCCCGGTCACTTCCATAAAGATATCATTGAGGGTCGGTTCGCTGCTGTGAATGGACAGGAGCCTGTTCTCGGCAATCAAAGATTTCAGCTTTTGATCTTCGGAGATTCTGTCCAGCGGACAGACGGCCGTCTGTTCCCCGTGCTCCAGCCAGGTATAGGTGATCTGCGAGGCGCCCTTTGACATGATTAGGTTGTGGGGGCTGTCCAGAGCCATAATCTGCCCGCCCTCGATAAAGGCAACGCGGTCGCAGAGTTCTGCAGCGTCCTGCATATTATGGGTGGTCAGGAGGATGGTCTTCCCCTTGGCCTTCTCCGCCAGGATCAAATCTTTCATGATGCGGCTGTTGGTCGGGTCGAGGCCGCTGGTCGGTTCATCGAGGAAGAGAAGCGCCGGGTCGTGGAGCAGTGCCTTGATGAAGTTTAGACGGGCTTTCATGCCTTTTGAAAACTGGGATACACGCTTATCCTTATCCATGGTGAGGCCGACATCTTCGAGAAGCCCGTCGATGGAACGCGGCGATTTTTGATAGAGCGAGGAGAAAAAGCGCAGGTTCTCATAGGCGGTCAGCTTCTCGTACATCGTTGAAAATTCGAAGTCCACACCGATGTCCTCGTAAAACGCATCGGTATGAGTGCGGCATTCGGTCCCGTTGACTTTGACGGAGCCGGTATAATTTCGTAACAGGCCGATGAGAATTTTTTGCAGAGTGCTTTTGCCAGCGCCAGATGGTCCGAGGAACCCGAAAATTTCCCCCCGGTGGACTGTAAAATTCAGATTGTGGATAAAGGGCAGCTTTTCATAGCTGAAAGTAAGTTGTTCTACTTGTATCATGATCATCCTCCAAACTATTTGACCATACTATTGATAATAGTCAAAATAAACTTATTTTTTTGTCCGGCATTTGCGTCTGCCGGACTTTTACACTTCTATAATATCTGCGTGACGACCCCCTGGATCAGAAGCCGCAGGGCTTTGTCATAGTGGTTGTCTCCGATTTCCTCCTTGTGCAGGGTGACGAGATAGATGGCGCGAAAGGCTGCACTGACTGCCTCGATGTCGCAACTTGCTTCTGGGGCAAAGGACGCCAGCATATGCTCGATCATCTTGTCATCGTGACCGAAATGTTCCTTCAAAACCCCTGGCGGCAGCTTGCGGGCCAGAATTTCAATTTCACCAGATCCCAGCATCTTGAGGATGGGCATTTCTTCCGTAGTTTTGAAAAACTGAAACAAAATCTCTGTCAGCTGCTGCGCTGTCACTTGTTTTGGGTTCAGCGCACTGACTGCATCCATGATCTGCTTCTCAATGCGGTCATGCTGCTCCATGATGACGTCGAATAAAAGCAGTTCCTTTGACGGGTAAAAGAGATAGAAGGTGCCTTTGGGGATTCTGACCCTTTGCACCAGTTCGTCGACGGTGGTGCGGCGG
>URXI01000174.1 GCA_900551775.1 uncultured Eubacterium sp.
CGTTTGATCTGATCCATGGATTACTCGGTCTTAGTGCAACAACCCCTTTTCTATTCAGTAAACAAATCTAATTTTATGACCAACTTGGTACAATTGTCAGCAAAAGTGCTACGACGAATGCTGTAATTGTAGTGTTCAGAACCGTAGTGATAAACACGTACCGATAGGAATCTCTGATTGGTACCTCAGCGATTCCCGTAGCGATGATATAGCCGGGGTTTGTCGGCAGGGTATCCAGAGTCTGTGATGCAAATACAGAGACACGATGCAGTGCATTCATACTGATACCCATCTGGGTAAACATATCTGACATATACGGCAGCGTTGCTGATAAGCCCGCCGGGCCAGAACCCGATGCCCCCGTCAGCAAGGCAATGGCGATAACCACTTTGAACAGCCCTGGCACGTTCATAGACAGAAGTGCATTAGTCAGTACAGGAAAGGCTGGTGATGCCGCAACGACTCCGCCAATGGCTCCCAACAGCCCTACCTGCAGAACCAGCATGGTGGCCTGTCCCCCAACAGGCTCAAGGAGCGCTTTGAGTCCGCTCAATCTTCCATAGTGGTTAAAGAAGAGGATCAGCGAAAGAACGATGTTCAGCACCATGCTGACAAGGATGTTCCATCCGAAAGCATTGAACGTGATCAGCGTGGCTGCAATCGGAATCACTGCGATAACCCAATGGGGTGTCTTTTGATCGTCAGGTCTCTTCATGGCATTTTCAGCCGGTGTGAAGATGTGCCCCTTTGCGATCTCCTTCTTTGAAATCACGTTCATCATGATGATATTCAGCAGCAGGACCACGGCGCCGCCGATGAATCCTGGAATCGCCGCTGCCATAGGGCTTGTCCCAAGAAACTGCACGGCAATGACGTTCTGATCAGAAGTGGTTCCCGGCATACTGCAGGCGGCAGTTGCCAAAGCACCAAGTACGACACCCGGACCCATTTCGCGAGGGATATTTGCCTTTGCCTTTTTTCTGGCGCTGATGGTAAACAAATCGTAGAGTGCGTTAGCGATAGAAAGTGCTGCACCGCTGGTATTGTATATACCTGCAATCACGCAGCCCATGAGTACCGGTCCAAGCATTCCTGTAACATAATTGCAGACTGCAGGTACCATAGTGTCTGTAAATGTGGTAAGCAAATTCATGCCGTTAAACAAGGCGATGATCAGCCCGCAGACTGGAGCAAGAATAATCGTGGAAACGCCTTTATATGCCCCGTAGATCAGCAATACGACACCAACAATGATGCCAATAATTCCTAACATTTTATGAACCTCCTATTATAATGTACATTTCAGAACGTACATACCGTCCTGGAATGTGGTAATGTAAATATAACCTCTGTCATCAATGACGATATCCTCTGTTATAGCGACCTGTGCGCCCGGCAGCAGATTGCCTTCCTCGTTGTCAAACCAGTTTTCTCCCTGTGGGTCAGGCGGCATAAAATAGGCCACTTCCTTTGGAACATAAGGATCGCTGACATCATATACGCGCAGGCCTGCCTGAAAATAGCAGTTGAAGATCAGGTTATCATATTTCTGATACTGGCTGGGCGCCAGATAGTCAAAGCAATTGTGCGGCCCAAAAGGAACCCTTACCCCGTCCACGATGTTGAAATTATCACCATGGGTATAGCCATCTGGAACTTCCGGATAAGGACAGATGGATACCAGACTTGGATCTGTCGGGTCAGTCACTTCCACCAGGCCAATCATCTGCATGGGCTGGGTGACGATTTTGCGGAACGGGCCTTCCGTCACTTCGTTGCTGAAATACCGGCTTCGCTCCCCTTCCGTGGTGACCACGACATAGGGCCTGTCTCCAAGAGGATAGGCCGTGTGAGTCGGTGCCCCGCCTGCGCCGCCGCCCATCAGAGGATTGATCGCGATTTCACCAATCAGCTTTGGCAAGTGTTTATCAGACACATCCAACATGACCATCCCCCGATTTGCATAAGCCATATAAAGGACATCGTCCTTATAAGTACACGCATGGAGAAGCGGCGAATGCAGAAACTCCGCAGAGCCGAAAACCAATTCGCCTCCGCCAGCCTTGTTGAGTGCGAACTGACTGTCGTCATACCATTTTGCTACTTCGACAGGATTGGAAGGATCTGAGATATCCACGATGCGCAAGATAAAATTATTGAACCCCTCGCAGTTACCTACCACGTAGACATAGTCTCCGCCAGGATAACAGAAACGATGGACGCCGCCATTTCCCTTGCATTGAAATTTGCCTAAGAACTTGGGATTCTCCGGATCTTCTTTCAGGCTCCAGATCATGATGCCGCCCCAGAACGGCAAAGTATTTCCCTTTGGCGTGCCATGAAGGATATCCATGGTTCCTCCATGGGCTGTAATCAGGTAATCATCTCCGATCTGAAGTTTCGGCAGACTTTGTCCGTCGCGAACATCGTCGCTGACCCACGGACCTCCCCACCATCTGACATTGCGGGGATGGGTCGGATCTGTGACCTCCACGATGTTCATTCCGTTGTGGCGGAAGCTCGCCGTATACAGGTAATACTTTTCTCCTCTGCGATATAAAGCCAGTTGAAAACCAGGTTTCTTATTCAGGTCGTCATAGCCGACCATTTCTATGTTCTTCGCTAGGATGTTACTCCTTTGTCCCATTTTTCTTCTCCTTATTGCTTATAAATACTTGTACTTTGCATCCATTCCCGTGCCTTCTATCTCAAAACTGTAATACGGGCAGATCTGTGGGTCTGTGATGACCCGATACAGGGAGTACAGTTGTGGAAGAAATACCTCCCAGTTTCCCGTTTCTTCTGATGCGTGCTGTGCCCAGACCATTCCGCTGTCTTCGTATTGATCTTCTTTTTCATGAAGGGGGATGGCCGATGACATTCCTACGACTCCCGCCTCGCTGGACTGCCATTGATGGACGCGATAAGCCTCTTTCCTGGTCTTATCAAAGTCATAGGTGTCTTCTTTTCCTTCCAGATTCATTCCCACCGCGATGATGGCATGGTCGTACTTTATCACCTGTCGCACATGGTCCGGAACTTTCGCCACGTCGTCCAGCCTGATATACGGTGTGATCAGTTTCCCATCATTCCACCTCTGTGGCGCCCTGTGAATGGAACCGATGGGTCCGCTTTCTCTGGGATCGATCATCCACGACAATCCGACGTGCTGGTTGGGATGCCATAAATTGTCGCATTTCTCCATGTTGCACCAAAACCAGTTGAGCATTTTGGATGTCACACACTCCAGCTCCCATTCAAGATGCGTTCCTTTTTCATCTTGCTTTGTCTCCTTTAACATCTTTTCTCTCCTTTCTCGTCATCTTTTATCTTTATTATATTTTCGCAACGTCAAAAAGAGAAATTCCAAAACAAAAAAAGGATTTATTCCATATCAGAATAAATCCTTCTTGACCATTTTTTCTATACACTTTAGCGCGGGATTTTGATTCTCCCTGTTCCATATCATGAACAGACCTCCCTTGATATCCAGTGGCAGCATCAGAAAATCATCGTCCATATGGCTTTTTTCAAACTTGTCATATACCATGACCCCCTGTCCAAATTTGATGTTGGCATATATGGTCTGCAAGTTTGGCAGATGCTCGATGAGAGGTGTAAATTTATATTTACTGCAGTAATGCCTGATAAATGTGTCGGCAAAGGGGACCTCTTTGTCTGAAAGACTGTAGAATATCTCATTTTTAAAGTCTCCCGGGGTCAAATGTTGTTTGCCTGCAAGTTTGTGTTCCTTGGAATACAGAATCACTTTGTCCACTTCAGTTAACTGCACCTTTTCAAATCGACTTCCATTGGTATTAAAATCATCTACTGTTATGGCCACATCAACTTCTCCCGCGTTCAATTTCTTGGCCGACTCCCCCAAACTGTGGCTAATCACTTTTAATTCCATCGACGGATATAGATTTTTAATTTCATAGTAGATCTTTGTAAAAAAGTCGTGTGAATGCCAGCCTTCAATAATTCCTATCGCTAAACTGAGCGCCTCATCTTCTTCTGTTCTCTGTGTCTCCGCCTTGATTTCCGCAAGCTCCCTTTTCCATCTCCCAAACATCTGGTAGTATCGTTTCCCTTCTGCGGTCAGCTCAATTTTACGTGTCGTTCGGTTAAGCAGCTTACAGTCCAGTTCCTTTTCCAATGCCATGACATATTTACTTATGGTCGGCTGTGACAAGTAGAGCAATTCCGCAGCTCTCGAGTAATTTTCCTCTTCAGCTACTGTAAGAAAACAATTAACCTGGATCAAATTCATATGTACTGCAGCCTCCTTTCACCACTTCTGCAATAATCATATCATACTTTTTCAGATAGAAAAACTGTTGTCTTTCTCCCTCGTCATAATTATAATAATCATATAGAAAATCAGCAAAGGAGTTAAGATGATGATAAAAAAAGAAGAACTGCCCGCCTGCCCCGTCGCCACGACAGTGCAGCTGATCGGAAGCAAGTGGAAGCTTTTGATCATCCGCAACCTCCTCGACCGGCCATGGAGGTTCAAAGAATTACAGAAATCCCTTACGGGCATCAGTCAGAAGGTGCTCACCGACAGTCTCCGTTCTATGGAGGCAGACGGCATCATTGTCCGCACCGTATATCCGGAAGTACCGCCAAGAGTGGAATACGCATTATCACCATTAGGTGAAACCTTGCGCCCCATTCTCGATTCCATGGGACAGTTTGGAGCTTACTATCAGAATCTCGTCAGTTCGGATAAATAACATTTAGAAAATTTTTAATTTAGATGTTTCATTTTCCCTTTTAGTGGAATATTATTTATATAACGCTTAAACAAATATTTAATTGTTTAAACCAAGCGAAAGGATGTGCAAAAAATGAAAGAGATACACCTGCCACACGATCACGGCAATAAGACTTCGGCTTTTATTCAAAACATGCCCTGCCAGGATGTCTTTGATAAGACTGCCGAAACCTTCGCTTTGATCAGCGATCCCACTCGGGTGAAAATCCTCTGGCTCCTGTGTCATACAGAAGATTGTGTTGCCAACATTGCCGCTGCCATCGAGATGTCTTCTCCTGCCGTATCGCATCACTTAAGAGTGCTGAAGCAGGCCGGACTTCTCACTTACCGAAAGTGCGGCAAAGAGGTGTATTACACTTTGGCCGATACAGACGAAGCCAGATTGGTACATCACATCGTAGACATCATATTTGATTTAAATTGTAAAGAGAGGTACTGACAATGAAAAAAACTTACAAACTGGAAAATTTAGATTGTGCAAACTGCGCAGCGAAGATGGAAACCGCTATCAACAAGATGGACGATGTGGAATCCTGCACCATCAGCTTCATGTCGCAGAAGATGACAATCGAAGCTGAAGAAGACAAGTTCGAGTCAATTCTGGACGATGCGCAGAAGGCGATTAAAAAAGTAGACCGAGGCTGTAAAATCGTAAAATAAAAGATGAAACATAGGAAATACGTCCTTCGGACGATATTTCCTATGTTATAATGAAAAAGGGGGGGATATCACAATGACGAAATCGCAAAAATTTGATTTGGTCAAGATTTTCGCTGCTGCTGCTTTGTTTATTGGTGGATATGCTGCGGATATCATCTGGTTTTTTATTGCAGCCTATGTCATCGCCGGATACAGAACCATCATTGAAGCTGTCATGGGTATCGTCCGCGGCCAGCTCTTAGATGAGAATTTTCTGATGACCATCGCCTCTCTGGGGGCCGCGTATTGTCAGGAATATGCCGAGGCGGCAGCCGTCATGTTATTTTATCAGGTAGGAGAGTTCTTTGAACACTATGCCGTTAACAACTCCAGGAAGTCCATCGCTGACTTAATGGATATCAAGGCTGAATTCGCCAATAAACTGGTTGACGGAAAAGAGATTACAGTCGAACCAGAAGAGTTGGTTCTCGATGATCTGATTCTGGTAAAGCCTGGTGAAAAGATTCCTGTGGACGGCATCGTCATAGAGGGCACTTCTTCTCTGGATACTGCTGCGCTGACAGGGGAATCCGTGCCAAGGGATGTAGGGATTGACGATGAGATTATCAGCGGTACCATCAACCTGACAGGTGTTCTCAAGGTCAGAGTTTCCAAATTATACGAAGACTCCACCGTCGCAAAGGTACTGGACCTGGTAGAGAACTCCAGCAGCAGAAAAGCATCTGTAGAAAAATTCATTACCAAGTTCGCGCACTACTACACACCGATCGTCGTCGGACTGGCTGTTCTGCTTGCCGTGGTTCCGCCACTGGTCCTCAGCGGCCAGCACTTTGACGACTGGCTATACAGAGCAATGATCTTCCTGGTCATTTCCTGCCCGTGCGCTTTGGTCATTTCCGTGCCTCTGAGTCTGTTTGCCGGTGTCGGATCCGCTTCAAAACAGGGAATCCTGGTCAAAGGCAGCAATTATCTGGAAGCATTGGCACACGTCAAAGCCTTCGCTTTTGATAAGACGGGCACGCTGACTACAGGCAAATTTGCAGTGACAAAAGTTCATACGATGGCAGATGCGACAGAAGACCAGCTGCTGGAAATCGCAGCCCATGGCGAAAGCTTGTCAAATCATCCGATTGCCCTCTCCATCGTCCAGCACTTTGGCAAGGTGGACAGCAGCCAGGTGACAAATTATGAAGAAATTTCCGGAAAAGGCGTTTCAGGAATATATAAAGGAAAGAAAATTTACTGCGGCAACAGCCGCCTGATGCAGGATCTGGGTGTAAAGTTTACTGCCCCGGCCGAAATCGGCTCTGTGGTACACGTCGTCTGCGGCGGTACTTATCTGGGATACATCGTGGTCGCAGATACCATCAGAGAGAACAGCGCTGAAACCATTAAAGACCTCATGCATCTTGGGGTGGAACAGACCATCATGCTGACAGGAGACAGACAGGAAATCGCAGAAGCTGTCGCATCAGAAATCGGTATCACCAATGTGCTTTCTGAACTGCTGCCAGAAGACAAAGTTACTTCACTGGAAAGCGTCCTGCACACCAGTCAGAAAGGCCGTCTGGTCTTTGTCGGTGACGGCATTAACGACGCTCCGGTTCTGGCTCGTGCTGATGTGGGAATCGCCATGGGCGCTTTCGGTTCAGATGCAGCAATTGAAGCATCTGACGTGGTGATCATGGCCGACGACATCTCAAAGCTTGTCACGGTGACAAGGATTGCCCGCAAGACCTTACGCATCTGCAAGCAGAACGTCATCTTTGCGCTTGCTGTCAAATTCGCCATCATGGCTCTGGGCGCATTGGGCATGGCTACCATGTGGTACGCCGTGTTCGCCGATGTGGGGGTCGCTTTTATCGCCATCCTCAACGCGATGAGAGCGCTGAAACTCTAAAAACGTGATAGGGCAGACATACAGTTGATTTAACATCAGCTACATGTCTGCCCCTTTTTTATTTTACTGAATCTTTTGTTGTTTGATCTAACTGCAGATCAAACAACATGTTGAAGATATAGCGCATGATGGTGGCCCTGCGCGCGATGCCTGCCAGTCTGCCCTCTCCGTCGATAATTGGTATTTTCTTAAACTTTTTCTTGGACAGAATTCTCGCGACCTCGTCGATAGGATGATTTTCCGTCACGCAAAACACCTTGCGCGTGGCCAGTTCCATCACATTCCGCTGCTTAAACTCCGCTACCTTCTGTTCAAAGGTTTCATCATCATATACTACCATGACAGAATCTCCTCCATAGATAGAACGGGTTTTCTGTTTTGATACCGCCCGCATGATGTCCCCATCACTGATAAATCCCGCAACATGCTGCTCCTCGTCGACGATTGTCAATCCTCCGACTTCCTTTTCGACCAGAATCCTAACCACATCTCCCAACGTTGCAGTCACCGGGCAAGTGTACACATCTGTGTCCATAATCTTTCCGATTGGTGCTTTCATTGCGCTCCTCCTATTCTTCTTCCAAAGGCGCCTCGCCGCCTCTGCGTACCTTTACAATCGCCAGAATCAATGCCACCGCCGCAACACAGGCAGATGCCGCATAGGCAGCCCTCACACCGCTGGCAGTCTGCAGTAACGGCGTCTGCGCACTGCTGGAAGCGGTCACCATGGTCATAATCGTGATAATCAAAGCGGTACTGATGGAACCGCCAACCTGGCGTCCTGTATTGCTGATAGCATTTCCGTGGGCGATGTACTCATTTTTCAAAGAGTTGATCCCCCATGTGTTGACCGGCATGTTGGCTATGGTCTGCCCGAAAGACTGCATCACGTAGATTACAATCAGCAGCACGACAGGCGTCGAAGGACCGATAAAGGCTAACGCTGCCAAAGAACCCGTCAGAGCTGTCAGTCCCAGAATGGAGATGCCTCTCGGTCCAAATTTATCAAAGAGCAGGCCGCTAATGGGGCTCATAAAAATCGAAGCGACCGCACCAGGCATCATCAGCATACCTGTGGTAAAAGCAGAAAATCCTTTGACACTCTGTAAGTAAATCGGCAGCACGATGCTTCCCACAGAAAGGGCCGAATTGATGATGGTCACGATGGCCGCCGAACAGGCGAAGACTGGCGTCTTCAAGATCTTCAGTTCCAGTAGCGGCTCCTCCAGATGAAACTGTCTGCGTATAAACCAGACAAAAGCCGCGGCGCCTACAATCAGCGGCAGGATCACCAGCGGGCTGCCCCAGCCTTTGGTGCTGGCATTGGAAAATCCGTACAACAGACCACCAAAAGCGAAGGAGGACAGCACGATGGACAGAAAATCCAGGTGCGGGTGCTTCCGCTCACCGACATTCTCCAGCAGGAAAATACTTGCGACCAGGATGATGACTGCCAGTGGTATGATGGAATAGAACATCATTCTCCAGCCGAAGCGGTCGATAATCCAGCCGGCGAAAACTGGACCGATGGCCGGTGCGCAGCT
>URXI01000175.1 GCA_900551775.1 uncultured Eubacterium sp.
CGGGTGACATGAGTGCATAGGAGCGACGCTCCGTTATGCACTCGTTTTTTATAAAGTAGTTGACATTATATGTAAAATATGATAAAAATTAGGTAGAGGTTTCGGAAAGAGGAAGTTATGGCTAGAGAATGGCAACAGACGAAATTCAAGGAGTATGTGATGCCAGACCCAGTGTATTATCAGAGCCTCTGGGCCGTCAGAGACCTGGAGAGAATGGAGGTGCGTTTAAAAGAACTGAAAAAAGAGGAAAAGGCCTGCAGCAGCAGTCTGGTATGCGATAGCAGGAACACGACCATGCTGAGCAGGCCGACAGAAAACCACGCTTTGGAGATGGCCATCCTGGAAGAACGGATCAGGGCAATCAGGGAGGCTCTTTCTATCGTGCCAGAGAGTTATCGTCCATATGTCTTAAGCAATATCATTTTCAAAACGTCAGGGAAAGGGTACCCTAACAAGCTTTGGAGAATATGGAAACAACGGTTCCTTTTTCAAGTGGCAAAGAATTTATCGATTATGTAGAGAACTGCGGACGAGATCAGATGCAAAAAATATTCCCTGAATGTAAAAAAATGTATTGAACGGGGAGGAAAAGTGTGGTAATATGATATTGAGAATAAATGGAAGTAAATGGAAAGAGACTGCTGATGCGGTCTCTTTTTCTTTTGTCTATTCTCTAATGTGAAAGAAAGGAGGAACAGAAAAGATGAAGGTTTTGAGACGAAGTGCGGGTATCGTCATTCTATTGGTGTTGATGACGGCAACGGTATTTGCAGATTATACGATCGGCTGGCCATCAGAGGGAACCATTTCTCTCATTGGAGCATCCGCAGCCGATGTGAAATGTGGAGGAGAGCTGAACGCATCTTCCTATTTACTCAACACAGGAGAGAAGGTGTCTTTCCAACTGATTCCAGGCGCATCACCGCCCGACTTTATGGGCAGGGCTGCACATAACAGAAGTGCTGAGTATGTCTATCAGGGAATCTGCGAGTATATGCTCAGAATCGAAGGAAAAGATTATCTGACGGACTCATTGAGCTATAGTTTTTCTGAACCAGGTGATTATGAGGTGAGAGGGTATATTACTTACAGGTGGCAGACGAATAAGGCCACCTCAGGATTCCCCAAATACTACTACAAGCAGCGTATCATGTCCAGGATCATCAGAGTCAGCAATTTAGAGGATGCAGTTGCACCGGAACAGCCCGGACCACCCGACGGAAATGTTGAGGAAAAAGAGGAGGTTATCAAACCGACGCTGAAGGGAATGGTTTCTCATACAGAAGACTGGGAAAAAAACAGAAAACGATTCAACGCCGATTGTATGACCAGTGGCAATGAACAGCAGCAGAGAGACAGTGATGTTTTTTGGTCGGGAGAAAAGTTTTGCCTGTCAGCCGTCGCTACGGGAAAAGAGCAGCCCCAGACGATTACGGTAAAGATTCGAAACCATCCATACCAAACCACACTTCACAGGAATGGAGATTCATGGGAAGGCGTGCTCTTTGACAAATCCATGATTGACAGATGGGGAAGAGATGGACCGGAAACGCTGCAGTTTGTATTTTCAGCTGTCATAGATGGCAGTTATTGCGAAGATATCCAGCGAGTAATCGTAGATGATCTGCATAAATATTGGCTGATGCATAGAAAGGAATAACTGTGGGAAAAGGAAAAAAAGTCATAGGGATCTTGCTGATTCTGATTAGTATTGCAGCGTTGTTCACCTGGGAGAAATGGGGCAAGAACAGATTCCTATATGAAGACGTATTGGTGTTTACACAGAACATCGAAAAAGGAACTGTGATTACAGAAGAGATGATCGACACTGTAAAAATGGATGCCGGTGAGGAAGATCAATTAGAAAGCGGAGATAAGAAAAAGATTATCGGTCGTGAAGCAGCCTTTTTTATTCACAAAGGAGCACCGCTTTTCAAAGAATATTTTATGGAGGAAGGACTGACGGCAAATAGGGAACAGGATCGATATATTTTGTCAATTCCTGATGACTGGTTGTTGTCTGCACCGAAGACCATCTCTCGCGGCGACAGAGCATATTTTTACTTTAACGGAAAATTTATAACCTCCGCCTTGGTTTCTTTCGCAGAGGAAGAAGGGAAATCTTTTGAAGTCGTGGTATCGTCCAGGCAGGCGGAAGCTCTCTCAAAAATCGCCAGTCGTGGAGACGAGATGATTATAACCTATACGACGCAATCCATTTCCCCAAAATAATAGGAGGTAGTATGAAAAAAATAATTGGAATTTTTGGCGGAGACAGCCAGGTAGGCACGACGATGATTTCCCAATCTATAGCCGAATGCCTGAAAGACTGCGGCAGGCAAGTGCTTTTGATTAAGGGCAGCGGAAAGTATGGGGAGGAATTTATGAATGGTGACGGCAGGTATTCACTTGATGACATCAAGGCAAATATTATCAGCGGAAAAGTGTCTTATGAAGATATTGAACAGGTGATGACGGAGTCCAAAGGAATCTCTGTCATACCATCTGTGAGGAATCCCTTCACTTCAAAATACTATCCAGAGAATACCTATGAAGTGATGCTCGCTTCTGTGACCGATGAGTTTGACTATATCGTCATCGATGCGGGAAATGACGCAAACCTGGGTCTCATGATTTCTGCCTTGAACATGTCGGACAGCAGGTATTTTGTTACGACACAGCAATCAAAAGTTATTCATCGTCTGATTCAGATGAGGAAGAATATTACACAGCCGCTGGGGTTGGAAGGTCATTTGATTATCAATAAATATATGAAGGACCCGGCTCTATTTTTGAAGAGGGATATCGAGAACCTTTGTGAAATGGCGGATGCATCGTTAGTTCCCTACTTGGAATATGGCTGGCAGATGGAGATGGAGGGAAGGACACTGATGCATTTCCATAAATTTGCAAAATCCATCGAAAACATTGTAGACGAGTTTGAAGAAACTTCAAAGAAGGAAAAGATATGGAAAAAGAGTTTTGCTTAGAAGAGTATCTCAATAAGGCACTTTCAAAAGAAGAGACAAAGGAATCTTCTTTCATGGAGCAGTTTTATGCAGTATGCCAGGTAGTAGAAGCAGAATTTGATAAAGAGTGGAACGAGACGGACGACGAATCCAAGAACCGCAAATTGGAAAGAGAAAAACGGGCAATCATGGGATTCGAAGAAGAAACCAGATTTTATAAGGAGAAGATAAAAGAAATTCTCAGAGATAAGAAGCTTTCGGACAGGTGGCATCCCGACTGGTATCCGGATTTGTGTGAAGGTGTTTTTGCAGAGCTTTATGGTTTGGCAGGCTTAGCGCCCTGGGCTTACGATATGGAAGCAAAATATAAGACGTCGTCATCTGCAAAACTGATAGGGGATCGACTTTATTGTCTGATTGACGGCAGATCAGAGCTGCAGCCGCAGAGAATTACTGCCCGGCGCAGACAGCAGCTGAAGCGGACACTGCTGTTAGCAACGCCGTATGAGCGCCTGGAGTACGGATTTCATGAAGTTTACCTTCGCAATGGGATTCGTATTACGATTTACTCCGGTGAGCGGACAAAGGACGGGCAGGATGTCATGGTTTTTCGTAAGTACGTGCTGGAGGAACTGACCTTTGAAAATTTAGCAGAAAAAGGAACCATACCACCAGAAGCCATAGACTTGTTTCACAAGATGATCGCCATCGGATTTAATGTTATTTTTGCTGGTCAGGTTCGTTCTGGCAAGACGACGTTTATGCAGATTTGGCAGAGAAACGAAGATCCTTCTCTTGAAGGGCTGGCGATCGCTACCGATCCAGAGACACCCTGGCATCAAATTATGCCGCAGGCACCGATCATGCAGCTGATAGCCGACGGCTCGCAACTGGAGAGCATAACGAAATCGCTCTTAAGAGGCGACAACGATTATGTTTTATTGGAGGAGATGCGAGATGCAGCGGCTTTTAGCTTGGCTCTGGACATCACTTCGACAGGAACGACCAGGAGCAAAGCTACGATTCACGATAGTGATGGCCTGAATATCCCCTACAAGATGGCTTCTAAAATCAGAGAGAGGTATGGAGGCCACACAAAAGAGCTGATTGCACAGGTTTTTAAGAATTTTGACTATGTAATAGAGCTATGCCAGCTGCCAGAAGATAAAGGGAAAAAAGTGATGAAAGGCATATTGGAATACGACTACGATATGGAAAATGACAGGGTTTTGGCAAGGCGCATCTGCAGTTACGATTTTCTTCAGAAGTGTTGGTATTGGAATGGAAGTGATGGAACATTAAAGATGGATAAATACCCTGAACAGAAGAAAGAAATTGAACAGATGATGAAACTGCTCGATACCCTGTCTGCCGTGCATCATCTGACAGGACAAACGGTCATTTATCCGGCTTATTATAAGGAGTAAGAAATGAATATAGCAAAACTGACATATGTGCTCTATTTTATTGGATTGGCAATCTGGCAGTACCCACTCCTATATTCGTTATATCTGGCAGGCAGGAATAGAATACGAATCCGGCGGAACCTGAGACATCTGACTGACGATGAGAGATTGAAGCGGTACGGGAGTTTCAGTGAACACATAAAAATGGCCGTGGAAGGTGCAGATATGAATCGACTTTTCGCTAATCCAGAGACTTTTTATCTGGTCAGTGCAATTCTCTTTTTAGGATCGTCTTCTATTGCAGCATTGGCGGTAGGCCCATCTATGGCACTGTGTTTCGGAGGTTTCATGGGAGCCGTGCCATATTGTGCAATTATGGCACGGCTCTACAGCCAGAGAGTAGCCAGATCAAGAGAAGGGGATATTTTGGTGCAGGAGCTGCTCAACAACTATAAAATACACATGTACAACATGAAAGAGGCTGTGGAGATCACGGCATTCACCATAGAAGGTGCACCAGGAGCAAAACGAATCCTTTTAAATCTGGCTAAAGGTCTCAATAATGCGGCAACGAAAGAGGAAGTAGAAAAACTGCTGGCGGTATTCCGTTATTCGCTTGATACCGCCTGGGGCAATGTGCTGGCATCCAATATATATTTCGCTTATGTGCATGGAAACAGAGTGGAACAGGCTCTGGAAGACCTGCTGTCCAGCATAACCAAGAGCAGAAAGGTCATCGAGCACGGAAAGCGAGAAAATAATGAGGCCAGATTAATGCTGAAATATCTCGCACCGATTAGCTATGCTCTTTCTGTTATCGGAGCTTGTAAATACTTTGGATTTACTCTTGGGAAATTCATTAAGTATCAATGGGGTACGCCTTTGGGGCTGAAGTGGTTCATGATCATGGTCATGATTTATGTTGTCGGAATTCTTGTAAATGGATTTTTCTCCAGAGAGAAGATGGATATATAGGTAATAAAAATGATGAAAATAAAGACGACGACAGGATTTAAAGTCAGGAGATTAGCCGGCTATACCAAGAACCTGCTGCCGGCTATATCAGAAAAAAGCCGGCGGGACCTGGCAGTAAAGTGGAGATTGCTTTACAGTGATAAGGCAGAAAAAGAAGTCTTCCACTGCTGTATTATTCTTAAAAATCTGGCCATTGTGCATCGTGAAATGCCTATGTCTTCCGATTTTATATTGGAACAGCTTATGGAAAGCAGCAAAACATTGAGAAATACTTTTGCCGATATGTTGTCAGCTTATCGAAACGGAAAGGGGGAAGATGCGTTTTCCATCTTCTACTCCAGGATCCCCATTAAAGAGGCCAAAAGTTTTGCCAACATCTTGAGTAAAATGGATCAGATCAATCCGGCTGAATTGGTCACACATATGACAGCTTTTGAGGAAACTTTTGCCTCTCAGCGGATGACAAAGGGCATGAAACGAGCAGAGCGGAAAAGTCTGCTCACAACAATGATAGCGACGGCGTCAATCTTCGCTATACTGCTTAATTTCACCATTGTGGTAGTTTTCATGGATACGCTGAACTTGCTGGGGCAGGTATTTTAAAAGATAGGAGGGACATATGAAAAATTTGATTATTATCATTGGCACCATACTGCTGGGTGTTATCATCGTCAATACAATGGTGCTGGGAGACAGTGATACTTCTCTGCAGGGAGCGGCACAGAATGTGGTAGAACAAGGTGTTAACAGCATCAACTCCATGGAAATAGGAGAATGAATATGAAGGAGTTCGTTATGATTATCGGAATGATTGTCTTGGGCTGTCTCATTTTTAATATGATAGCAGGTGACAAGGACAGTCTGAAGAGTGCCAGTGCAGGCGTTATGGAAAAGACCATAGAGATGTATGAGGAGCAGTGATCATCAATGAAGAATCTAATTACTTCTATGGCCTGTATCATGATTTTGCTGGCGTTCGTATTACAATTTACACAGAACCAGGTGCTCCACAACAGGATTACGGCAATAGATCAAGCGGCTAATAACTTTAAGGAAGTTGTCAAACAACAGGGCCGTATCGAGGAAGAAAATGAAAAGCGCTTAAAAAAGGAAATTGCCAAGATTCTATCCTGTTCGGCTGAGGACGTAAAAATCACAGGTGATAGGAAAGCTGTATTTCGTGGTGAGATCATTCATTATCGAGTTGAAGTTCCTATCAAGAATATCATCACGCAGGCAGGCTTTTGGGGGCTGAAAGGAGAAAAAAATCTGATGCAGTATAAAGTGGATCGATATACCACCAGCGAATACATAGGACGAGGATTATGAAAAATTTTATCATTACGACAGGTGCAGTCATTTTGATTTTGACAATTATGAGTTATCAGTTTCAATGTAATCAGATGCTGCGTGAAAAGCAGCTGCTGAAATATGCGGCAGATGAAGCAGCAGCAACTGCAGGCCTGTGCTTTGATGAAGAACACTTTGGTGACGGCCGGCTTTTGTTTGACAGAAAAAAGGCTGCAAAAAAGGCAGAGCAAGTGATATCTTATAATCTGCGGAGTTCTGCGTTTATATGGAAGATCTCTTTTGCAGATCAAGATCAGCAGCGGCCTTTTGTAACGATTATTATCGAGAAGGACAAGCTAAAAGTCACATCAAAATATGAGTATTTGCCATATTAATTTGAAAAATCAGTCATAATATGATAAAATTTCCTTAACAGCTGAGGCCTGCTGAGATAGGAGGAAATCAATATGATCAGAGATATTTTGACTCTTGGAAATCCAAAGCTCTATGTTACATGTACAGAATACAGAAAGGAAAACATCAGAGAAATAGAATCGGTCGTACAGGATCTGCACGATACGATAATGGAGTACAAGAAAGTTCATGGAGCTGGCAGAGCTATTGCAGCCCCACAGATTGGCGTGCAGAAAAGGCTTCTATATATGTATATCGATCATCCAGTAGTATTTATAAACCCAGTTTTAAGCTTTCCGACTGACGAGAAGATGATCGTAATGGATGACTGCATGTCCTTTCCCGGTCTGTTAGTAAAGGTAGAACGATACAAGGAATGCACTGTAGAGTATTATGATTTGGACTGGCATAAGCAGGAACTACATTTATCAGGTGATCTTTCTGAACTGATACAGCATGAGTATGACCACCTTGACGGTATATTAGCCACTATGAGAGCGACGGATAACAAATCATTTTTCTATGGAAATATTAATGATTATAGATAGTAAAGAAAATTGTAATCCGGCGCACGCCGGATTTTTGTTGTATAACATAGGATATGTCGTCAGAATGACGGATTTCCGTATGTTTTAAAGAGAAGAGGAGATTGTTTATGATGGATTATGAATCCTTTAAAAAAGAATTAATAGAGAGACTGAGGGAGTTTTTGCCAGAGAAATATCAAGAGTGGAAGATTTCGGTAAGTCAGGTACCTAAAGTAAACGGATATATGGAATCCATTAATTTAATACCGACGTCAGAGGAATTTGTCGCAGTTCCAAACATCTATGCGTCTGAACTGTACGACGCTTATCAGAGTTGTCAGGATATGGATCAGGTTCTGGAAAAGACTGCCGAGTTTTTTGTAAAGGGCATGGAGTATGTAAAAGACATGACTACAAAAGTAGAACTGGGAGATCCCCATGACAAAGTGATCATGGCTTTGGTAAATTCAGAAGCAAACAAAGAGCTGCTGGCCCACGTGCCCAATCGCAGTCTTTTAGATCTTTCAATCATCTACAGAATCATGGTAGAACTGCCGGGGGACACCTTTAACAGTGCGATTATTACCAATGACCTGGCCGACAGATTCGAACTGTCTGAGACTGAACTCTATGAGCTGGCAAAGGAAAATACGCCGAGACTGATGCCGATATCTGTCGATTATGCAAGCGATGACTTCTATATTCTGACGAACAAGTACAGAACTCTGGGAGCTGCTACCATGCTTTATCAAGATGTGCTGACGGACATTGCCGATGAATTTGACAACAATTTGTATGTTCTGCCATCTTCTATTCATGAAGTATTTATCGTACCGGATTACGTAAAAGGGGCTGATGAGCTGCGTAAAATCGTCACAGAAGCCAATGCCACGGTGGTCAAGAAAAACGAAGTCCTGTCGAATAAGGTCTACTTTTACGAAAAGCAGACAGGGAAGCTTTCAGTTGTATAATGAACGCAAGATCCTACGGCGTTGCCGAGAGGAAGCGTTCATTGAAACACCTTGAGAAACCCGGACGTGTTATAATGAACGCAACAGATCATGTAGGCGTTGCCGAGCGGAAGCGCTCATTGAACCGCTCACCGGATTTAACCTCATTGAAACCAACGCGAAGCAGCAGAGCAGAATTTTACAAGACTGAAATATCAGAGAACATATAAGGAGACAGATAATAAATATGATTTATTTTGGTTGTCATTTGACCTCTTC
>URXI01000176.1 GCA_900551775.1 uncultured Eubacterium sp.
TGGGGCTAAGAATTGCACTGTTTACTGCATTACTAGTCGTAACCTCTCTGTGGATTATGCGTTATGCCAGAAAAGTGAAAAAGAATCCACAGCTTTCGCCGATGTATGAACTCGATAAGCATAGGGATGATTCCTTAGATTTGGATCACCTGCCCAAGTTCGGCGGTCGTGAAAAGGCAATTTTGGTCGTATTTCTCCTGATGATTGTGTTGCTGGTTTACGGCGTCATTAAACTGGGATGGTACATGGACGAAATCAGTGCGTTATTCCTCGGAACATCTATCATCTGCGCCATCATCGGAAGGATGCGGTTTAACACCTTCGCTGAGGTGCTGGGAAAGGGTATGACCGATCTTGCCACAGGAGCTTTGATTGTCGGATTTTCTAAGGCGATCGTCGTCGTATTGACCGATGGAAACATCCTGCATGTGATTTTACATGGTGCAGCGTCAGTATTAGGCGTTTTGCCACCGATCTTTTCCGCAATCGGTATGTTTATTTTCCAAAATCTACTGAACTTAATTGTCGTATCTGGTTCTGGACAAGCTGCTTTGACCATGCCTTTGATGGCGCCGTTAGCTGACCTGGTAGAAGTAACGAGACAAACATCGATTATGGCGTTGTCCATCGGTAATGGTCTCTCCAACGTATTGACACCAGTTTCCGGATTCTTGATGGCAGGTCTTGCATTAGCCAAGATTCCTTGGGAGAAATGGGCAAAGTGGATTTTGCCGCTCATTGGCATTCAATTTGCAGTGGGCCTCATTTTTATCATCATTGCGCAGGTAACCGAGTACGGACCATTCTAAACTGACATTGTGAAAGGAGGTCGGTCCATGACAGACTTTTTTAGGCCAGACAGTTTGCAAGAAGCGCTTGGAATTCTCAATGAGTTTAAGGAAAAGGCCGTTATTGTCAATGGCGGCAGTGATATCGTCATCAGCCTCAGTCAAAAGAAGATCGCACCGTCAGTCATCGTTTACATTGGAAATTTGCCGGAATTGCGATACATTCGTGAGGATGAGGGGTACATTGCTCTGGGCGGAAATGTGACTTATCGGGAAATGTCTCATGATCCGATTTGCCAAAATGTTGCAGGACTGATGAACGCTATTGCTCATTTGGGCAGTCCCAGTGTTCGGGCAGTGGCAACGCCGGCGGGAAACGTCGGGACAGCAGCACCGGCAGCGGATTGTGCTACCATGTTGATGACTTTGGGTGCAGACGTTGTACTGGTGAACAGCAAAGGGGAACGAACGGTGTCACTGAAGGATTTTTACTTGGGTAGAAATCGCACAATAAAACAAGCTGATGAGATCATCCGTGAGATTCGCTTCCCTGCAATCCGTCAGGGAGAGGGTACTGGATATTGTAAAGCTGCGCGCCGCAAAGCACAGGATATCGGAAAGATTCTTGCAGGTGTCCGCGTCCATTTGGAAAAGAATATTCTTACAGAGGCAGTAATCTCTCTAGGTGCGTTAAATGCAAAAATCGTGCGTGCGGCAAGCCTGGAGGAAGCGATAAAGGGGATGGAAAAGAGTGAGGCTTACCAATATCTGAAACAAAACTTCCCCGCAGAAGCAGGTCTCAGAGACTCTTACTTTAAAGAATATAAGGAATCCGTGACAAAGGCTATCGTTGCACAGGCATTTTCTCGTGCAATTGCGGATGCAGAGAAAGAGAGGCTTTGAGATGGCAAAGGTATCATTTAATCTAAATGGGAAGCCTGTATGCTGTGAAGCAGAAGGCGATGAAATTCTTACAGATACCATACGCAGCCGCTTTAAATTAACCGGTACGAAGCGGGGCTGCGGTACGGGCGACTGCGGAGCCTGTACCGTGTTAGTCGATGATGTGGCGGTGCGTTCCTGCACAATGCTGACGGGGATGGTAGAAGGCAAAAGTGTGACGACCATAGAAGGTTTGGGAACGATAGACCAATTGCACCCTGTACAACAGGCTTTTGTGGACGTCAATGCGGTACAATGCGGATTCTGCATTCCCGGTATGGTACTTACCGCATACGCACTGCTGAAGGAGATTCCCAGTCCAACAGAAGAAGAAATCCGCATTGCCATTTCTGGAAATTTATGCAGGTGTACGGGATATCAAAAAATTGTCGAAGCAATTCAGCTGGCATCTAAACGGATGCAGGAAAAGAAAGGACTATAGATATGATCAAGTATTACGAAGGCGATGGACGCCTGTCTTTAGTGACAGAACATAACGGAGTGCTGTATTTGACGGGAAGAACAAGTGAAGGAAAAGATATCAAGGAGCAGACACAAGGTGTTTTAAATATCATCGATGAAACCCTGGCAAAATACAATTCGGACAAGGAACATATTTTACGCGTCCAGATTTTTTTGAAAGACGTACTAAGAGACTTCGACAATATGAACGAGGTTTGGGAAGCCTGGATAGTAGAAGGCAAAGAACCGGCGCGGGCGACTGTTCAGGCAGATATGGCATTAGAAGACCGATTGATGGAAATGGTGGTTACTGCTGTCATGAGAGAATAAGTAGGAAGTTTTGGGGAGTAAATGATATGATGAAAGCACATGAGAGCCTGATTGGGCAGCGAATGATCAAACCGGATGCTGCGGCAAAGGTGACTGGGGAGGCAAAGTTTACCGCTGACCTTGCTGTTCACCGGACGGATTTGCTGTATGCGAAGGCTTTATTTCCGCCTTTTGGACATGCAAAGATCGTGTCCATTGACACATCCGAAGCTGAGGAGATGGAGGGGGTTGAGATTGTCATGACTGCTAAGGATCTGCCGCCGGAAAGCAGCAACGGATACGGACTAGATGAGCATGATAAACCGGTTTTAGCCGAAAAGAAAGTGATCTATGAAGGAGATGCCGTAGCGATTTTGGCCGCTCGGGATTTAAAGACAGCGGAAGAAGCAATCTCGCTGATCAAAGTGGAGTATGAGCCGCTGCCTGCCTACGACGACCCGAGAGAGGTTTTCGAAAGGGAAGCAGGGCTGATTCATGAAAACCATCCCTTCTCTGGAGATAGCAATATCTCCTATAGCGCAGGAATAGATCATGGCGATATAGAAGATGTTTTTACAAAGGCAGATGTGGTTCTTGACAACTATTTTGAAACACCCATGGTCGATCACGCCTATCTTGAACCTGATGTTTGTATCGCAGAACCGGACCTGGTTCAAGGAGGCATCACCATCTACAGTCCACAGCATAACGTCCAGGGGGCAAAAAAAGCCCTTTCTGGTGTTCTAGGTCTGCCACAGAGTAAAATCCGCGTAATCAGTACCATTGTCGGCGGCGCCTTCGGTGGAAAAGAAGATTCTACGTTTGACGTTTCTGCCATTGCAGGTGTGCTGGCTCTGAAGACGAGAAAACCTGTCTTTTATGAAGAGACGAGGGAGGAAGTATTCCGCACTACGGGTAAAAGACATGCCGCCTTTCTCCATCACAGACTTGCAGCAGATAAAACAGGACGAATCCTCGCCATAGATGTTTTTAATATCATTGACAAGGGGGCTTATCAGTCCGTAGATGCAATCCCCGATCGAACTTTACTATATGCAGGCGGTCCTTACAAGATTTCGGCATCTCGTGTTTCTGCCCACTCGGTTTACACCAACCACCCCTATGGTTGTGCCTTTAGAGGCCTGGGAGCACCGCAGGCGCATTTTGCTATCGAGTGCCAAATGGATATGCTGGCTCATGAACTGGACATGGATCCCATCGAGCTGCGCCTCAAAAATATCGTACGTGGTGGAGATGCAATCCACACGGGGCAGGTTATGCTGGAGGAACGGGGGATCGGTTTGGAAGAATGTCTCTTGAAAGTAAAGGATGCACTGAAGTGGGATGAGAAAAGTAATCGAGGAAATGGTTCAAAGAAACGAGGGAAAGGTGTCGCTTGTTTTATGTATGGAATTGGAACAGGCAGTTCTCCAGATGGCGCTCACTGCATCGTACAGGTGCAGCGGGATGGTTCTGTGAATATCGGACTATCCTCCAATGAACTGGGACAAGGACTGCTTGTCGCAATGAAACAGATTGCAGGAGAAGCGCTGTGTGTTTCTCCTGACAAGATTCATGTGGATTATTCTGACTCGTCCTCTTCACTAGAAGCGGGAGCGACGGTTTCCTCTAGAACGACGACTTTGATGGGAAACGCAGTCCTGGCAGGATGTAAAACGCTAAAAGAACGTCTTATTAAGCACGCTGCAGAAGAAATTTTCCGTGTTGGCACCGCATCTGTTGACATGGCAGATAACCTGGTCTTTGTAAAGGGTAAGCCGGAGACAGCGATGACTTTGGGAGAAGTTATCAGCAGCGCATATAAGGCACAGGTTCCGCTGGCGGCAATCGGCTCATGGTTTCCCCCGAGAGTCTATCCGCAGTCTGATAATACTCATGATCAGATGCACGCGTTCACCTTTGGCGCCTGCGGTGTAGAAGTCGAAGTGGATACAGAAACCGGAGAGCTGACGATTCTGCGCTGTATCTTAGCTTGCGACGTGGGCAAGGCGATCAATCCGAGCACCGTAGAAGGGCAGATGGAAGGCGGTATGGCGCAAGGAATTGGCTGGGGCATCATGGAAGAACATTTCATGGAAAAAGGAACGATGAAAAATCACGCTTATCACGATTTTTTAATACCAACTGCCCTTGATTTGCCAAAGCTGGAGACCATTATCGTAGAACATCCCAATGAACTGGGTCCTTATGGTGCAAAGGGAATTGGCGAACCGCCTATCGTAGGCATTGCACCGGCAATCAGGAATGCATTGTTCGATGCTGCCGGCGTCTTCGTCAACAGCATTCCCCTTACACCAGTTCGCGTGATGGCAGCGCTGAAGAAACCCCTTGAAGGGAAACAAAGGAAGGAAGATGGAAGTGAAAGAGAAACCTTTTAAACAAGTCGTTGTTCTGTTTATCATCTTTGTTTTGCTGCTTGGATTATCTGCATGCGGTAATCCTGGGAGAACAGGGGCGGATGAGGAAAGCACGGCATGGGAAAGCGTCACTGTGACTGATCAGGCAGGCCGTGATGTGACCATTTCTGAAAGACCGCAGAGAATTGCAAGTGGATATTATATCTCGACCTCGCTGCTGCTTGCTTTAGGTTGCCAGAATCGTCTTGTAGGCATTGAAGCGAAAGCAGAGGAAAGAAACATTTATGCACTGGCGGCGCCAGAAATCATTAATCTGCCTAACATGGGATCCGCAAAGGATTTTAATTTAGAGGCATGTATCGCGCTAAAACCTGATTTGGTCATTTTGCCAAAGAAACTACAGGAGCCAGCCAAAGCCCTTGAAGAGTTGGGAATTTCGGTCTTGCTGATCAACCCGGAGAGTGATGCACTTTTGCAGGAGGCAATTCGCCTGCTGGGCAGTGCAGTAGGGGAAGAAGAAAAGAGCGAAGCGTTGCTAGAATGTTACGAGGAGACAAACGAAAAACTGGCTGCGTCTATAAAAAATGCAGATACGCCATCGATTTATCTGGCTGGCAACAGCGATATGCTGCGTACTTGTCCCGGCGGTATGTACCAAAATACTTTGATTAAAAGTGCAGGCGGAAGGAATGTTGCTGAAGCAATCGTAGGGGATAGCTGGGCAGGCATTTCTTATGAACAGCTTTTGAACTGGAATCCGGATTATATCATCATCGCAGCCGAAGCAAGCTACACAGCAGAGGACTTGCGGTCAGTACCGGAACTGGCTAACCTAAAGGCAGTGAAAGAAAATCATGTTTTCACGATGCCTTCTGATTTTGAAGCCTGGGACGCTCCGGTTCCATCTGGGATTCTGGGGAAATTGTGGCTATTAGCTGTGCTGCATCCGGACGAGTACAGCTTAGAAGAATTTCAAGAAGATGTATCGCACTTTTATGACCGATTTTATGGATTTACAGTAGACAAGGAGCTTCTTACCGTATCATGAATAGAAAAAAAGTAAACCGGCTCATCTGCACTTTCCTCATGTTATTGGCTTTTCTTGTGGGCGTCTCGCTATCAGTTGGAAAATACCCAATTTCCCTGCAGGATATCGTAAGAATTCTTAGGGGGCAGGAGGTCGAGCAGATGACCTATGCTGTGTTTATGACACTGCGGCTGCCACGCACTTTGATGGCAGTTCTCGCCGGCGCAGGTCTGAGTCTGGCCGGCTATATCTATCAGCTTTTATTTAAAAATATTCTGGCTTCTCCAGACATCATCGGTGTGGCAAGCGGTGCCAATGCCGGGGCCGCTTTGGGGATTGTCGTCATGGGTGCAGGTTCCGTGCTTGTGCCCATTTATGCGTTCTTCGGCGGCATTCTTGCCGTTCTGCTCGTCATGCTGTTTGCGAAAAACGGCCACAGAAATTCACTGGCAACGATTGTCTTGTCAGGAATTGTGGTCAGTGCCATGGCAGAAGCCGTGATTATGATTTTGAAACTGCTGGCAGATCCAAACAGTGAACTGGCGCCCCTGGAATACTGGTCCATGGGCGGCCTTTCGGCTATTACAGCCTCAAAAGTGTTCTGGGTACTGCCGTTCTTTTTACCAGGCATGGTGGCATTGTTCTTGGTGAGATATCAGATTACCATCTTGGGACTGTCCAACGAGGAGGCTTCTGCCTTGGGCGTCAGAGTAAAGCTGGTTCGCAGCATCGTGCTGGCTGCCACGACAGTCATCGTTTCTGCAATCGTTTCCGTGACGGGTCTGATTACCTTCATCGGTTTGATCGCACCTCATGCTGCGAGGATGATCACGCAGAAGAGTAATTTGCAGACTGCCACATTATCCTGTATTTTGGGCAGTATCCTGATGCTTCTGGCGGATTGCGGTGCAAGAGGATTTTCTGAAATAGAAATACCGATCAGTATCTTAACATCCTTGATCGGAGCACCGTTCTTGGTCATACTGATGATAAAAAGGAGGGATTGGCGATTTTACTAGAAGTTGGCAGCCTCATATTTGCTTATGGTAAAAGAAATGTTCTGAATGGCATGAATTTGGAAGTAAAAGAAGGAGAACTCTGTGCGCTGCTGGGGGAGAACGGATCAGGCAAGTCAACACTGCTGCGAATCATCTGTGGGATGGAGACCGCGGAAAAGGGAGGTGTCCTGTTATCGGGGAAAAATATACAGGATCTTTCAGCGAAAGAACGGGCCAGATTGACGGCATATCTGCCACAGCGATTTGGCGTGTATTTTGACACTGCCGTATTAGACATCGTTCTCATGGGAGCAAACCCAAACTTAAAGTTTGGACAGACGCCGACTAAGGCACATGTTTGTCGTGCCTATGAGGCATTAGACTACTTGCACATCTCGCATTTGGCGGAAGCAAACTATATGTATCTGAGCGAGGGAGAAAAACAGATGGTGATGATTGCCAGATGTATTGTGCAAGGCGCTCCCCTGCTGCTCTTTGATGAACCGGACAGTTCTTTAGATGTGAATAATCGCTATCATATGATGCAGGTTTTGCGCAGGCTTGCAGATGAAGAAAAGCTGAGCGCTCTGCTGGTGCTGCACGATCCACAGCTGGCGCTTGCTTATTGTGATAAGGTCTGCCTGTTAAAGGGTGGGAAGATCTGTGCTGAGATTGAAAAAGGGATATCCTCCGCCGATACTGTTGAGAAAAGTCTCAGGCAGGTGTTTTCAGGCATAAAGGTTTATGAAAATGAGGGGGAATTATTTTTGGGCTATCGTCGTTCACTTTAGGTGGAAACAGGCGGCAAATCCTCTTTTGTGTCCACGTCTTTCAATTCCAGTGCGTTTGTGACGGTCAGATAAGAAACTGCCTCTGGGTATTTTTTTACAAGATGTTTGCCGCCATGGCGGGGTGGCAGTGAGCATAAATCTGCGAAAAACCGCTTTGGAAAGATAACCGGATTTCCACTCTGTCCCTGGCATACAGGGATGTGTATCTTTTCGGGTTCATTGTAAAATTGCCCGATCAATCTCTCGACGGTAGATGAAGTGAGCCAGGGCTGATCGGAGGTGAAGAACATGCAGCCGTCGCTATAACGATCTATTGCATTGATGCCCAATATGATTGTTTTTGCGATATCACCGCTGGTATCGTCGTTATGCACTGGGAGATAACCGTGTTTTTCACTCATAGTCAAAATTTCGTCATAAATAGAGACGACGATGACCTCTTTGAATATGTCCGTTGGTATGGTGATAAACAATCGTTCCACCATGGCGATACCATCAATCGGGTAGAGCAGTTTATTTTCTCCAAAACGACGGCCGTGTCCAGATGCTAAGATGACGGCAGATAAATCTTTCTCACAAGTCATTGGTATCTCCTCCTATTTACTAACAGTATACAATAAATTTCCATGGTCTAACAGCAATTTAATTTTATTTTACAATTATCACTTGCAAATTACAGTTTTTTTGGTAAAATAGCATAATAGGTTAATATTTAGACGTTGAAGAAGAGGAGTAAGCGAGAAAACCCTTTACAGAGAATAAGGTCCGCAGGCTGAGAGACCTTAGAGAAACAGTATCCGCCGAAGGTTGCTTTGGAGTCTTACGATGTAAATGAGAGTCGCAAGGTTTATACTTTGCGGAACAAAGGTGGTACCGCGGAATTTTTCGTCCTTTGTAGGAGCAATCCTGCAGAGGACTTTTTTAATTGAATGATAGGAGGATCATGATGAGCAAAAAAGACAATCGCTTTGAAATCAGAGAGACGTATGCCAACGGACTGGCAAAGTCCTTTGAAGTCATCGTGGACAAAGTGACGGGTGTGAACTACCTGATGGTCAACACAGGCTATGGCGCAGGATTGACGCCGCTGCTGGATCGGCAGGG
>URXI01000177.1 GCA_900551775.1 uncultured Eubacterium sp.
TTGGCAGATGCTGATGTTTGATAATCCCCTCTGCAATCTGCTTGCCGACGGTCATCATAGGATTTAGTGAAGTGAGAGGATCCTGCAAAATCATGCCGATCTCACTTCCCCTGATACGCTGCAATTCTTTTTCCTGCAGCTTGAGAATCTCTTTTTCGTTAAAGCGGATGCTGCCCGATTTGTAGCGAATCTGTTTATCGGCGGAAAGGCGCATGGTCGCCTGTGCCGTCACACTCTTTCCTGAGCCGGATTCCCCTACGATCGCCAGGGTTTCCCCCTTATCTATATGAAAAGATACGCCCCTGACGGCTCTCACTTCCCCTGCATAGGTGTCAAAGGAAACGCGCAAGTCGTCTACTCTTAATAATGTCTCCGTCATTTGCTCCTCCTTTATTTTCTCAGCTTCGGATCCAGTGCATCCCGCAGGCCGTCTCCGAAAAGCTGCATGGAGAGCATGGTCAGACTGATAAAGATGGCCGGGATGATCATCTGATATGGATAGGTCTTGATCACCGTAGCTCCGATGTTAGCCAGTTGTCCCCAGCTGGTCAGCGGAGGCTGCAGGCCGATGCCGATATAACTCAGATAAGCCTCTGTAAAGATGGCGGTCGGAATGCTCATGGTCAGGGTTACGATGATGACGCCCAGCATATTGGGCACCATGTGTTTGATGATGATACGCATGTTGGAGCCGCCAAGTCCCTTCGAAGCCATGACGTAATCGCTTTCCTTCAGAGAGAGCGCCTGTCCTCTGACCAGTCTTGCCATTCTGATCCAGCCTGTCAGTGCAAAGGCGATGATAATGGGCGCCATTCCAGACCCCATGATCATCATGATTAATATGACGTAGACGAGAAATGGAATGGAGTCGATGATATCTGACGCTCTCATCAGAAAGAGGTCGATTTTGCCCCCGAAGAAACCGGAAACCCCTCCGATGATGATGCCGATGGTGCTCTGTACCACTGCTGCGACTAAGGCGATAAAGAGGGAGACTCGCGCTCCCATCCACACTCTGCACCATAAATCTCTGCCCAGGTTGTCTGTGCCAAACCAGTGTTCCGCAGACGGACCCTGATTCATGACGCCAAAGTCGACGTCCGAATGGGTGGAAGAGGACATCATGGGCGCCACAATGGCAAAGGCAGTGAGCACCAGTATGAACAAAAGGCTTGCCATAGCCACCCTGTTCTGCTTCAGACGCCTCCAGGCATCCTGCCAGTAGCTGATGCTGGGCGCATACATTTTTTCCGCACCTGCATCATCCTGTTCTACAAAGGTGAATAAGTCTCTGGTCAGTTCCGTATTTTCTTGTGTCTTCATTATGGTTGTCTGTTCCATATGCTGCCTCCTGTTCTTATTTCATCTTGATTCTAGGATCGACAAGGCCGTACACCAGATCCACCACCACCTGCATCAGCACCAGGAACACGCTGTAAACGATGGTCATGCCCAGAATCAGCGGATAATCCAGTGTCTGGATGCTGATGACGTAATGGCGTCCCAGCCCTGGAATGGCAAAAATATTTTCGATGACAAAGGTGCCGGTCAGCAGGGTTGCCACCAGAGGCCCCATGACCGTAATCACTGGCAGCATGGAATTTCGCAGCTGATGCTTCATGGTAATTTCCCCTTTGCTCAGGCCCTTTGCCTTCGCCGTCTTGATAAAGTCCTCGCCTGTCACCTCCAGCATGCTGGTGCGCATCAGCCTGGCGATAGTTGCGACAGAACCGATCCCCAGGGCAAAGGTGGGCAGTATGGTAGACTTGAAATCTCCCCAAAGCGCCACCGGCAGAATGCCCAGCTTCACTGACAGCAGGTATTGCAGCACGCTGGCGATGATGAAGCTGGGGATGGAAATCCCTATGACGGCGATGGCAATGCTGAGATGGTCCAGAAATCCGTTTTGATTCAGCGCCGCCACAATTCCCAGCAGCAATCCGACAATGACAGCAAAGAGCAGCGCCCGCACACCCAGGTCGATAGAAAATGGAAAGGCAGTAGAAATAATTTCGTTTACAGTCCGGCCCTGTGTACGCAGGCTGTAGCCCAAATCCCCGTGAAATAAGTTTGACATGTAAGTGAGATATTGTTTATGGAGCGGTTCATCCAGTCCATAATACTCTCTCATCTTTTCCTGGGTTGCCGCTGGCACCTTAGGATCAGAGAAAGGGTCTCCCGGCAGCAACCTGATCATGACAAACACAGCGGAAATAAGGATCAGCAAGGTCAAAATTGCAATCAGTATTCGTTTAAGCGTGTATTTTAGCATAAGTCACAATCCTTTCTGAGGGCGCACCGCCTGGCGCGCCCTCTGCAATGTTCCTGTCTATCGGTTTGATGCGGGATCACTTGTCTCCGTCATAGTGAACCCTTGCAAGATCCGGATCGTTTGCGCCAAAACCGCATTTGCTGATACCGCTGACATAAGTCTTCTTTCCCCAATAACCACTGGTCTGGAACAGCGGTACGCCGACCATCTCGTCTGCCAGCATCTTCTCTGCTTCGAACAGCTTGTCGGCTCTCGCCTTCATGTCGTTTGTCGTGTTGCAGAATTTGATCAGCTGATCGTATTTGTCGTTAGAATATCCTCCAAAATAGGTGTTGTAGCTGTTGTTTGATTCGTAGCACTCCAGGAATGTCATCGGATCGTTGTAGTCAGGCGCCCAATTGGTGATGCAGAAGTCGTAGTCGCCTTTGTTCTCCTTCTCTACCCTGGCAGAATAAGTCTGGGTATCTATGGAGACTTCTAATCCGAAGGTGGTGCTCATCACGTTCTGAATGATCTCTGCAGTGGTCTTTGCCGTGGCGTCGTCAAAGGTCAGAAGTGTCAGCTTTGGCAGCTTATCGGCGCTGATTCCTGTCTCTTTCAGGGCTTTCTCAAAGAGGGTCTTCGCCTTGTCAGTATCCCCCTTTGCCGGATATGGATCCAGCGGATACTTTTCGCCCAGTGTCGTGTCCAGAATGGTCAGCATGTCAGGACACATGCGGCTGATGGCAAAGGAGCCGTCTCCGCGGGCTGCATCCACGATAGCGTTTCGGTCAAGGGCATAGGATACTGCCTGACGGAAGTTTTTGTTTCTGAGCAGCTTCGAAATCTCGCCCCGGTCAGTCTTTACATTGATGATGTTGTACCAGACCGTTGCGCCCTCGATATAAACTGCTTCTTCTTTTTCTTTGTATTTATCGATGTATTCTTTTTCAATGGTGTTGGTGATGTCCAGTTCGCCGTTGTCGAACATGTTCATGACCGTTTCCTGTTCAGAAATAATGTAGGCTTCCACCCCGTCTACATTGATATTGTCAGCATTCCAGTAATTCGGATTTTTCTCAAATACCAGCTTGCTTTCGTGTTCCCACTCTTTGAGAACGAAAGGACCGTTGCAGACGACCTTGTCTGGCGCTGCAGCATAATCCTTGCCGTACTCTTCAGCGACATCCTTTCTAACCGGATAGAAGCACGGCATCTTCATCAGATCCAGGAAATACGGCATATTTTTGACCGCCGTGATCTGCAGGGTCTTGTCGTCGAGAGCCTTTACGCCTACTTCATCTGCTGACACTTTTCCTTCGTTAAACTCCTGTCCATTTTTGAAATAGTATCCCATCCAGGCATAGTTCCCGTTTGGCGCGCTGTCACTTGGATCCAGCAGACGCTTGATGCCGTATTCGAAGTCATAGGCCGTGACCGGCTCTCCGTCAGACCATTTGCTGTCTCGCAGTTTGAAAGTATAGGTCAGGCCGTCCTTGGAAACTTTCCAGCTTTCCGCCATGGCCGGTTCAATCTTATTGTCGTAAATTCTCACTAAGCCTTCGTACATCATGCCCCTAGGACAGATGCTGTCAGAACTGTTGCCATATCCGGGATCCAGAGATGACGGCTCTGCATTGAACGGGATGCGCAGTACCACGCTGCCGTCGTCTTTCACCGGGCCTGCACTATTGCCTCCGCCTCCGCAGCCTGCAAACAAACCCACGGTCAGAGCCAGGATGATGAGCAGACTGACTTTTTTCATTTTTTTCGCATTCATAAGTTCCTCCTTATCTTTTTTGCAAAAGCATCTTATTTATAAAGGGGCACGCTGTCTCTCTTCAGGAAAGCCGTCATGCAGTGGATGGCCCCGTTGCCCTTCATGATCTCGCTGACATCCAGCTGAATACACTCGACGCCGGCTTTTTCCAGTGCCCTTACCGTCTTCGGACAGCCTGTCGGCATGACGATTTTGCCTGGCTCCAGAGCCACGAAATTCTGGCAGAAGCGCCCGAACTCTTCGTAATCCGGGATATCCACGATGTTGAACTCCCTCTCCTCCAGTTCCCGATAGATGGTATCCGGTGCAGCGATCTTCAGCACCAGCGCTACCTTCAGATCTGCAAAAGCCATAAAGCTGTCCAGATGTGCCATACCTCTTGGGATTTCTACTTTGATCAGGTGTTCTACGCCCATGTTGCGCAGCTCCTCTTCTACCTGTGCCGCCGCCGATGGATTGCAGCGTTTGCCATATCCTAACATGCAGGTCTTGCGATCCATCCACAAGCAGCAGGCGCCGTCAAAGATGCCGTCGCCATTAATTGTCTTGATGATGGGAACACCCAGCTTGGCAAGCTGCCTGGCTGCGTAGACCTCTTCTCCGATGCGGCATCCTGCCGCCGGTCTTGCGACGATGGCACCCTCTGGCGTCATCAGAACCAGATCTCTCGTATAAATGGCATTGGGCAGGTGCGGCGCCATCTCCTCGATGTAATGTACTTCGACCCCGTTACTCCTGTAGATCTCTGCCAAAGCGTCATGCTCTTCTCTGACTTTCTCTACATCCCAGATTTCTTTCATGGCTACCGCCGCAGGGTCCGTGATACCCTCGATTTCTTTACCCGGCCTTCTCATCAAAACACTCCGCAGCCTGCCGACTTCTGAATCGACGCCAAAATCGCCGTAAAGCTGTTTCATCATAGAGCGAAAACCTGTCTCCTGTATGTTGTTCATTGGTGAGCCCTCCTATCTCCAAGTCTCTGTGCTTTCTTGCGTTATCACGCTAAATATAATGCAAGAGCCGTGCCATTTGTCAGATTATTTAGTATCTTTGCATTATAAAACCCCCTGCACTTGTAAATGCAAGGGGTTTCCGTAGTTCTGCCAGCGAATGGACGCAGCCGATGTTTATCAAAAACGATAATTATTATCATTAAGAAGTGATAAAACAGCCGTTAAACGAGTGGTTTATTGATAAAATTTATCAAATCAGAAAAAGTGTCGATTTGTGTGGGACTGATACAGAACAAATATGGGCAGCACCTTCATACACCTTATGTTCTTCATACAAGCGATCTAAAAAGAAGAAGACGGCATCATCAGTCTTCCTCTGATATGCGCATCTATCAGCCGATTTCTTTTAACTCTAACGCCAGTTATTACGTAGCCGCAAACACTCTAACCTCTGCTAATTTTCTTTCAATCGCTTCTATCTCTTTCTGAAGCGCTGATTTCGTAATATCAATAGCCGGTTGAAAAATATTCATATTACCCTCAAAGTGATTAAATTCGTTAAGAAGTGTCTTTCTGCTTGTGAAGAATACTCGAAACTCTCTCATACGTTCGTAGTTCGGCTCTGTATTTGGGCACCTAAATGCGTGTACAATTATTTGATTCAGCATTGTCATGTCATCTGTCTGGATATTAAAAATATCCACCAACTCTTTCTCGACTTTCATACGGAGATGATAATAGACAAGTGTTTGTTCAAGAGTATCTGCGAGTAACGGAAGGCGCGTTTCATCCAAAATATCCAAATTATCGAAATTTATGTCAAGAATGTCAGCAGCATTTACTATTTCTGTACCCTCAAATACTTCCCCGAAAAGTGAATTATAAATCGGAATTACATCTAAACTTCCTGTACCATACCCATGCATGATAGCTGATAATTGTCCAAAGCGATCATCCGGATCCAAGCTGATGTGTGCATATCCACGCATGAATGGAATCATCGCCATAAGGAATTGTCTCCTGTCATGAATCGCTTCAATCAGTTCATTATTTTTATTCTGAAAAAGCAAAATAAGATGATGAAGATTTATCAGCAATTTTTTTTCTCGCTCGGACACTGGAATAAATCCGTTTGTTCCATCATGCACATTATTTAAAATATATAGATTAAAACAATTATTGAGTTGAACGTCTAATAGGCGAATCAAATCTGTATTGTGGGTGAGGATAATCTGTTTCTTGTTCTCCAAGAATTTTATAATGCAAAAGGCAATCTTATTCTTATATACAGAATCAAAACTGGAAATGGGATCATCCATAACAACATAATTTTTACCAGAATGTCTTGCCAGAAGCAACTCGAATGCTAACGAAATGAAGTTTTGCTCACCTGTACTTAATTCCATCTCTTTGCGATCCGTACCGAGCAGATCTTTATCACCTATCTTTAATTTATAATTCCTATCGTTATCCTCATCACGAATAATCGTAATATCTTTACCAATATTTTCGTTAATAACACTCTCAATAAACAAAAGTTCTTCTGAATCAAGTTGTGGTTGTGTTTCCACTAATTGAGCATGTTCATCAAAATCATTGAAGAAACTTGTACCGTCAAAGCAATGAAATAGAGCATCAATCATCTCATCGATTATATTTTCGACGTAAGCTTTTAGGTCAAGCTGCAGTGCGATTAAATGTGTAGGATCTCCATCTGCAATAAACGCACTGACAATCTCTTTGATTTCAAATGGATCTGATCTAATTAGAGAATTATCCCTAATAATATTGTCAAAAATGTCTTTTGTCTTTTCATCAAGGCTATCATAAATTGACCTTCTGTTTTCTTCTTTTGTTTCTAGAAGTGAATCTCCATCAAACGAACGATTATCGCAAACTACGCAGCTATCAAGCGAATGATATTTTTTCAATATACCAATTGCATCATCATGGCGTTCAATCAAGACTGTATTTTCATCAGTTATAATCTCGTCCGGATCAAGGGAAAGAATCTTCTCTATCACTTTAGGCTTTGATAAATCAGCAATTACAAATGATCTTTTTTCATTGTCCATTTCTGAACCGGATAGTCTATTTTCATCATTTCGAATAAATGACAGAAATTCATCTCTATCAATATCTTTCCCACGCTGTTTGTTATTAACAACACTACGGACATATTGAAACGCCATCCGATGGACTGTATTTTGACTGGTCTGCATCTGAACAACAAGAAAATCCTTTACCTTTGACACCTTGAATTCTGTTTTGTATTTACTAACAAGGTTATCACACGCATCCTGAAATAATGAATTAATGCGATCTTTCAATTCATATTCTCTACGAATTTGTGCACCAATTAGATAGTCAGTAGTCTCCCCACGAATTACGTTTCTATTAAGCTGATCCTGTATTACATGAAAAGCTCCCGTCTCCGGTGTAATTGTATTTCCATTCTCGTCAGCAGCTATAAAAGAATTACTTCCTTCAGCTACCTCCATATCAAGTAATTTGGCTATACTTGTTTTTCCCGTTCCATTTGGAGCATATATAACAGCGATCCCTCCAGATCCTTGCATATGCTTAAATTCAATTGTTCCATTACGCTCAGAAAGATGCGAGAAATCTTCTTCAAATATATCATTAATTTTGATTGACGAAAAAATGATTTTCATTGATACCCCCATTATTTTAGTCAAATGTTTTTCATTGACAATTTTCTATTCCTTACTACATTATAAACCATTATTTTCGATTTGTCATATTTGTTTTCCATCAAAGGGCATAAAACATTTTCCCTAATAATTCTATGTCTTTTTTATTTCTATACCTTACTTGCCTTTAATTCACTTTTTTCTTTTTGTACTTTGAAAAGTTCTTATTATTGTGAATTACACTGCTTTCATTTCAAATTTTATCATATTTATTTACATAGGTAATATTGTAGTAATCTGTGTGCTAATCAAAAAGATAAAAGCCTAAAATTAGATACAGATTTATTTTATATCTCCGTTGCCTGATTATAAGTAATGAAGGTCAAGTGTTTAAAATTTAGTGATATTCCCTTATTGACCTAGTTCAGGCACCATTTGTAACATATTTTTCCCACTCTGTCCTGCTTTATCGTGCCCACCAAAAATCACACCGTCTTCACAGGTGCGCTCATTGACTTATTCCACTTCTATCATATCAAGTTGTGCCGCCTGATCCCTGGCAACATAGATTATTGCAGTTACCTGCACTATATTGTTTTCTTCATCAATCCAGAAATACACATAATAATTTTTCACTCTCATTCGATGGATACCCTGACTGCGCCACGGTTCTTCTTCCGTAAGTTTGATTCTCTCCGGCATAGTTGACAGGTTCTTTATTCCCTTTTTCAGACCAGCTATCGCATTTGCGGCAGCCTCTGGAGCAAGCAGTTCATTCGCAATGTATGATTTGATTCCTCTCAAGTGTTCTCTTGCTTGTCTGGTAATCCTTACGCTATATGACTTCATACATTCGTCTCTAGGTCTTTAAATACTTCATCGACATTAAAGGAATCATCGTCTTTCGCCTGCTGCAAACCTTTAGCCATCATACGATTGAATTCAGCCTTGGTCATCTCATCACGTGCAGGTACCGCAGCAGGAAGTGTTACTGAAAATGGAATACCGTTATGTGCTATAATCTGGCGATAATACATATCAATCGCAACAGAGCGCGGAATCCCAAGCCTTTCAAGAATACGTTCAGCCTGTTGTTTGATATCAGTCCGATCAAGATTACCGATGGAG
>URXI01000178.1 GCA_900551775.1 uncultured Eubacterium sp.
GAATCGGGCATTCTGGCCGCCATCAACAGAACCATGCAGGCCATTCTGATTCTGGCAGTAGTTGGTTTGATGCTGGGTTCCTGGATGGCAGGCGGCGTCGTACCATCTATGATGTATTTCGGTATTAAAGTTATTTCACCTAGTATTTTCCTGGCTACGGCCTGTCTGCTCTGCTCCATCGTATCCCTGGCGACAGGGTCATCCTGGTCCACAGCAGGTTCCATGGGTGTAGCGCTGATCGGTGTTGGTACCGCATTAGGTTTCCCGGCAGTCATGACAGCCGGTGCCGTCGTATCTGGTGCTTACTTCGGGGACAAGATGTCGCCGCTGTCAGATACAACGAATCTGGCACCAGCCGTAGCAGGCTCAAACCTGTTCGATCACATCAAGCACATGGTGTTTACCACTGGTCCGGCATGGGTCATCGCTATGATCGCCTATCTGGTCATGGGTTTCTTGCATACTGGCAGCGCCGAAGGTCCAAACTTGGAAACCATCGACGAGATCCTCGGCTTTATCAGCGACAATTATAATGTAAGTCTGGTATGCCTGATTCCGCCGCTATTCGTCATCGCAGCAGTAGCTTTGAAATTACCGGCTCTGCCTGCTTTAATCGGCGGCGTCGTTCTCGGTCTGCCGTTCTTCCCGATGCAGGGCAGAAGCATCATCGGTAACGGTGATGGCAGTATTTTCTTCAGTGGAGGAGATAGCATTTCTGGTGCGGGTACTTACCTGAATTACGGTGTTACGACGGAAGTTCCGGAAGATGCATCTCAGGTATTGAGCGAATTGGCAAGTCTGCTCTCCAATGAAGGTATGCAGGGCATGATGTGGACCATTTCCCTGATCATGTGCGCAATGGTATTTGGCGGCATTGTAGATTCTACTGGTATCATGGCCACGATTGCAGCAGCGATGCTGAAACTGGCGAGAGGCACCAGAGGCGGTCTGGTTCTGATGACAGAACTGATGTGTATCGTTGTAAATGCACTCTGCTGCGACCAGTACCTGGCAATCATCCTGCCGGGCAGAATGTTCAAGGAAGCTTTTGAAGACAGAAGACTGGCTCCGAAAAACCTGTCCAGATGTCTGGAAGACAGCGGAACGATTACATCCAACTTCTTCCCTTGGAATACCTGCGGCGCAACCATGAGGTCCTTCCTGCAGGTAGGAAGCGGATACATACCGTATGCTGTCTTGAACTGGGTCAATCCGTTAATTTCCATCTTCTACGGTTTCACTGGCATTACGATGACGGAGATGACGGAAGAAGAATATCAGAAGATATTGGAAGAAAGAGAAAGAGAGAAAGAGGAAGCGCTCAAGGCTTTGGAAGCTTAAGAGCAGTAAAAAGACAATAGGGAGGATTAAAAAAGTTCTCCTTAATATATTAAGTAAAATAAAAGTCGAAAGGCCAGGTAAATTTACCTGGTCTTTCGATTTGATTCGTAGTAAAATAAATAAGGAGTAAATTATTGAAAGGTAATGGGTGGATGAAGCATATAATTGTATTTTGCTATATTTTCACAATTCTCATTGGTGTATCAGCGCAGACGATTCAATGGCTGGCAGGCAAAGGCGACAAGGGGAAAGAATACAGCGTGATGAAGCCGTTTATTTTGATGCTTGTCATTATGAACTTGTACGACTTTTTTATATACTACAGCGACAATATTATCAACTATTCCAGCGGCAATATCCTTCTCAGCATTGGTGATTGTCTGATTGCAATTTTGGTGCTGCTGTGGCTGCGCGTGGAGACACATATCTGCCAAAGAGACGATTGTAACTGGGTTGCTAATATAGCGAAAAAGTACATCATATTCTATTACTGCGTCTGGCTGATTTCTGTCGTCTTCTTTGTTGACTTCAAATGGACCAGACTGATCATCGACGTGCCGTTATTGTGTCTTTTGATCGTGGGCAGCATCGCCTGCATCATCAGCGGCCTGAAAAACGGAGACCCACGCAAGATGATTGCATATAAAAGTGTGATTACGCTTTTTATGATGGTGAACTATGTGACCTACTTTGTCAGCGAATCGGGTATTGTCAAAGAGTCCAACGAAGAAATCATGGATCTGACCATATTCTATTGGCTGGTCATCAATGTTGCCAATATGGTTCTTTTGTATAAAAGAGATTTTTCCAAATCTTACTTGGAAGATGCACCAGTTGTCATGGATCTCAGCGAAGCCCTGGATTTGGTGAAGCAGAAATATGATTTGACAAAAAGAGAAATAGAAATATTGAAGGAAATATACGAAGGAAAGACCAACACACAGATTGCCGAGGAACTATTTATTTCGGAAAGCACTGTGAAAGCACATATCTATAATACTTTCCGAAAAATGAACGTTAAAAACAGAGTAGAAGCAGTCTGCATCGTCAGGGAAGAAAAAGAAAGCAAACAATAGAAACGAGAAATCCGATTGACCAGAAGGAATTCTGTAATCAATCGGATTTTTTGATGTCTATTTTGTTCCTGAAGCGTTAAGCATATCCCTGATTTTGTGCTGTACCATTCTGGTGATGGCGTCTCTGCCGGGTCCCAGATACTTTCTCGGATCAAACTCTTCTGGATGTTCAGCCAGAACTCTTCTGATTTCTGCAGTCATGGCAAGTCTCAGATCAGTATCTACGTTTACCTTGCAGATGCCATATTTTACGGCTTCGTGGATCATGTCTTCCGGCACGCCCTGTGCACCTGGAATTTCACCGCCGAATTCGTTACATCTGTCGACAAACTCTTTCAGCACGGAAGATGCACCGTGAAGTACCAGAGGCGTATCAGGAATCAGTGCATGGATTTTTTTCAATCTCTCAAAGTCGAGATAAGGTTCCCCTTTGAACTTATATGCGCCGTGGCTTGTGCCGATGGCGATGGCCAAAGAATCGACACCGGTTCTCTCCACAAATTCCGCAGCCTCATCGGGATCTGTAAAGGCAGCGGAACGCGCGTCCACATTGATGTTGTCCTCTACGCCGGCCAGTTTTCCGAGTTCAGCCTCG
Source organism: uncultured Eubacterium sp. (assembly GCA_900551775.1). Taxonomy (GTDB): domain Bacteria; phylum Bacillota; class Clostridia; order Peptostreptococcales; family Anaerovoracaceae; genus Senimuribacter. Next base: position 3,013 of record URXI01000178.1, read on the forward strand.
ACAGAGACGCCATGAGCATGGGCATATTCGACCACTTGCTTTGTCAGAGCGATATTTTCCTCAAACGGATGCTTGGAGCCGTCGATCATGACAGAGGTGAATCCGTCATCCACGCATTTCTTGCAGATATCAAAATCTTCACCGTGATCCAGGTGCAGAGCGACGTCCACTCCGGTATCTTCAATTGCTGCCTCGACCAGCTTAAGTAAGTAAATTGGTTTTGCGTATTTTCTTGCGCCAGCAGAAACCTGCAGAATCAAAGGTGCATTTTCTATCTGAGCTGCTTCAACGATACCCTGGATGATTTCCATGTTATTGACGTTGAACGCACCGATTGCATAATCACTGTTGATTGCTTTCGCAAACATTTCTTTTGTTGTAACTAGAGCCATATCATACCTCCTAAAGGATTTAGTCGTATAAGTCGTAATAAAAAAATGATCTATACAACATTATACACTAAAGAGGTAAATTATCAACGATTTCCATCATTTTTTTCATGTCGGGCAGATTTGAAAGTCCGCCTCCCTGGGTAAATCCGTTTATTTTATCTATGGTGTTCAGTACGGTCCGGGCATTATCAAGGAAGGATTCTAATTCCAAGGTATTGATCACCGGCGGCTGAATATTGCTCTTGTTTTTCAGAACGAATAAAACAAGGATAATCGGGATTGGATTCATAACGATATGTCACCTCCATAATTTCTATATATATATTATGAAATACTGGACAATTTGGTGCATATAATAATCGTGAAAAGGAGTGATGTAATGAGTTTAGATGATAAGACAATCATGGACTTGGCCAGCCAGCTGGGTATTTCTGCCGATAAGAAATCGACTATGGCCAAGGCCAAATCTTTTGAAAAGAAAAGTGATGCTGAATTGGTGTCAGAGATTATGAAACTGAAAGAGAAGCTCAACCAGAGCAATATACCTTATGAAAAACAGATGGCAGCAGTGAAGAGCCTGATGCCGATGATGAATGCAGAACAAAGAGCGCGACTGGAAAAAATAATCGCGCTCCTGAGATAAAAACCTTTTCTATTTGGTAACTTGTTTTGCAATGTCTGTCTGGGTACATCCTGCCTCAAAGGTAAATGTTGTAGCTTTGATATCCTCCGGGGCGTACCCTGCAGCTTTGCAGACCTTGGTAAAGTCTTCGTAAGAAGCGAACAGACCGGCATCGACCAAGCTCTGCACCGCGGCAGTTGCAGAACCGCCGGCTACATTTACGGTAATCTCTTTTGATAAGAGGCCGTCAGACCAAAGTCCTGAATTTCCGCTCGTACTGTCGTCCTCGTTTGGAACTGCTGTCTCGTCAGTAGTATCCGTCGTACCCGTCTCCTGAGCCAGCGTCTTTGGATATGCCATGATGACGTCCATTCGCCAGACGATGAGCAGCGCCGCTAAGATCAAAATCACCAAAGCGATGAGAATATCGTTTTTATCGTAAATAAAATCTTTTAGACCTTTCATTTTTTCTCCCCTTTTCCTTTTGCTTGCTATATATAATAATTTAACATACTTTTGCCTGCCTCGCAAATAAATTTTGCTTTGCGCCCTCTGATGATGTATAATAGAAGCTATGATTAGAGTAGAAATTGGGAAGAATGAACAGAATCAGCGATTGGACAAGTTCCTGCGGAAATATCTGGAAAATGCGCCTCTCAGCTATATATACAAAGCGATTCGCAAAGATGTCAAGGTCAATGGAAAGCGGTGCAAGGAAGACACCATGCTGGCCTTAGGTGATGAGGTGACTTTATATATACAAGATGAGGATATTCGCAAATTTCAGCGTAAACAGAGAACCTCCAGGGCAAAACGCCAGTTCAAAGTGGCTTACGAGGATGAGAATATCATCTGTGTAGAGAAACCCTTTGGCCTGCTGACCCACGGTGACAGCACGGAGAAAAAGAACCATCTGGCAAATCAGGTCGTAGACTATTTGATCGAAAAAGGAGATTACAATCCCCGCCTGGAGAAGACCTTTACACCGGCGCCGGTCAATCGTCTGGACCGCAACACGACTGGACTCGTCCTCTTTGGTAAAACCAATGCGGCTCTGCAGAGTCTGAACCAGATGATTCGTGAAAAAGATAAAATCAGCAAGTATTATATGACCATCGTCGGCGGTCAGTTAAAAAAAGAACTGCACCTGAGAGACAAAATGGTAAAAGATAGAAATTTGAACAAAGTGACTGTACTGCCCATGGATCAGGAAGGGCGAGATATGGAGACTGTCGTGCGCCCGCTTTTGCGCTGCGCAAAATATACTTTGGTAGAGGTGGAGATTATCACTGGCAGAACCCATCAGATCAGAGCACACCTGGCACAGGCGGGTCATCCCGTCATCGGAGATGCCAAGTATGGAGACAGGAAAGTAAATCACACTGTTCGGGAGCGTTTCAATCTGAATACACAGCTTCTCCACTCATATAAGCTGAGTTTCAGCGGCTGCAGCGGAGAACTCGCCTATCTCAACGGACTTGTCATTACAGCGGAACTTCCGGATGACTTTATGAGAATAAAAAACCAAATTTTTGAACAGTATTAATAGGGGGGACAAAAGGATCATGAAAGAGTGGATTAAAGATATCATTATTGCAGTTGTCATCGCATTGATTGTCGTGCAGTTTATCAAGCCTACGATTGTCAAGCAAAGTTCCATGGAGCCGAATTTTTATGAAAACGACTATCTCTTTGTCAGCAAGCAATCCTATACCTTCAGCGAACCGAAACGGGGAGACGTGGTAGTTGTGCATTCATCGCTGCTCAGAGAGAATGGCGACGAAAAACTTTTGATTAAACGAGTGATTGGACTTCCTGGCGATAAGATCGACATTTCTGACGGCAAAGTCTACATAAATGGAGAAGAACTGGTTGAGGACTATACGAAAGAAGGCTACACCACAGGAGATGTGGACGGCCTTGTCGTACCTGAAGAAAAGGTCTTTTGCATGGGTGATAATCGCAGAGTCAGCATTGACAGTCGCGCACCTGAGGTGGGCTGTATCGACATGGACGAAGTGGTAGGAAAGGTGTTCCTGAGATTGTATCCGTTCAACAAGATCGGATTCATCAAGAACCCATATGCTGAATAAAATATCGGGGTGTTAATAGAGATGAAAGAGAGTACAAAGGAATGGCTGAAAGCGATTGTGACAGGAATCGCAGTGGCGATCATCGTCATTCAGTTCATTATGCCTACCATGGTTGAAGGGATATCCATGGAACCAAATTTTGAGAGCGGTGACTATCTTTTGGTCAGCAAGCAGGCCTATGCCAACGAAAAGGCGCCCAAAAGAGGTGACGTGGTCGTATTTGTATCTCATCAGAAAGATGAGAATGGAAAATACAAGAAGCTGATCAAACGAGTCATCGCGGTGCCCGGCGATATGGTGTCGGTGGAAGGCGGTAAAGTTTACATAAACGGGAAAGAAATAAGCGACGATTACACGAAAGACGGCATTACCAATGGAGAAGTAGCTCCGGTGGTTGTGCCGGAAGGAAGTGTATTCTGCCTCGGAGACAATAGATTACACAGTACAGACAGCCGCTTTTTGGAGGTGGGGTTTGTAAGAGAAGAAACTATAGAAGGAAAGGCTTTTTTCAGAGTATACCCGTTTAGTAAATTTGGAAAAATCGGGAGATTACAATAGATGAAAAAATTCATTGCTTTTCTGATCGCTGCGTGTTTAGGCGTGGGTGCAGGAGTGGCCGTATCCGTTTCCTTTCAGGTTACTGGCGTGACAGACAATTCTATGCTGCCATCGTATTCTGAGGGTGAGACTGTCTTAGTAAATAGAATCGCCTTTCGTGACAGTGAGCCAAAGCGGGGAGACGTGATATTGCTTCCCAATGAGGTCTATGCTGTTACAGGTGAAGGAAAAGTGATGATGAAGAGGGTGATCGCCGTTCCAGGAGATACGGTTTTGATCACCGCTGGAAAAGTCTATGTAAACAACAAGCCTTTGACAGAAGAATATATTTTTACAGAAGGAACCAGTGGAGAGATGGACCAGGTCAAAGTGGATGCGGGGCATGTCTTTGTTCTGGGTGATAATCGCGCTGCCAGCACAGACAGCAGAAGCGAAGCTGTGGGGCTGGTCAGCACAGATGATATATTAGGTAAGGTGATTTATAAATGGTAAAAAGAGAAAAGAAAATGGTCGCCAACAACAAAAAGGCGCGCCATGATTATTTTATAGAGGAGATTTATGAAGCGGGCATCGTGCTAACAGGGACGGAGATCAAATCAGTCCGCGCAGGGAAGGTCAGCATCAAAGAGAGCTACGCCAAGATTGAAAATGGCGAGATGATCGTTTACGGCATGAACATCAGCCCATATGAGCAGGGGAACCGCTTCAATGTGGACCCTTTGCGGCCGCGGAAGCTGTTGCTACATAAGCAGGAAATCAGGAAGCTGATCGGCTATACGACCATCAAAGGTCTGACGCTGATTCCGCTGAACATGTATATCAATGAGGACGGCCGCGCCAAAATGCAGCTTGCGGTGGCACGGGGCAAGAAGAACTACGATAAACGTGACGATATGGCTAAGAAAGATGCGGCCAGAAAGATAGACCAGGCCATGAAACAGAGATGGTAACTTGCATCGACGTGGAGGTATGAACGATGAAGGAAGATTTGAAAAAAGTGCTCAGGCAGACGACGATTACGATGACCATTTCCATCTGTGCACTGGTCATGGGCGTGATCTTGATTTTCGTCAATTGGCAGCAGGAAAAGAAGGTGTCCATCGTGGGCATCATCATCGTGATCGCAATGGTGGTCAACATCATCCCTGCAGTCAAGCGGCGCCGGGAAGTCAAAGAGGAAATCGCCAGGAATCCAAGATTATAGCCTCTTGCGTAACGACAGCAGGGCATAATGGCCGCCGGAACACTCCTTAAACGGCGTAAACTAGCTGTTGGAACTGCTGGAACACTTTTTAAACGGTGTAAACTGGCTTTTGGAACTGCTAGGACACTTTTTGAACTGCGCAAGCGGCGCAAATGCCTAAAAAGAAGTGGGCGGGCGCCGTTCTTTGTAAGTTTCTGGGAGAAAAACCGCAGGTTAGGACCGAAAAAAAGTGAAAAAATACCACGCTTAAACATATAATGTGTAAACTATGCATGTGTTTTGACGGATTTTTGTCATAAAAACCTTCGGATCGTGGCTTTCTGCAGCTAATTTGATGTAAATAACTTCCAAATCCGGCGCTGCATTCGCAAAAATCTGCCCAAAGCGCCGTCTGGCACTTTTAGAAATATTTACATGGGAAATATGGTTGACAAATCTCAAAAAGTGAATAATATAATATATAGAGGTTGTTGGCTCCGCCGATGAGCATCGGAGGACAGAGCAGCAACGCAGTAATTTCACAAATTAACTAGCATAATATGGGGGTGTAAAGGTTTCGACGGGGGTGTAGAAGCAAGGTAAGCGAGCCGTAGTTGCCAAGTCTACGTTAAAAGTGGCCGTTTAAATATAAACGCTAAAGAAAAAACAAACTTCGCACCAATGGCAATCGCTGCGTAAGCAGCATTAGCTGTGCGTGTCAGCTCCGGTTCACCTGTAGGCCGGAAATCTGGCATCGATTATACAGGAAAACTTTGCGCGAGTTCTCGGTAGCGTAAGGGAACAACGAGATAGCTGATTTGACAGCCTGCTGATGGGCGTTCAGAGAAGCGAAATAACAAATCATTAGCTGCGCTCGGAGAAAGTCTTATGGAAATGC
>URXI01000179.1 GCA_900551775.1 uncultured Eubacterium sp.
ACTGCGACAGAAGCGCTGTTCCGGTATATCTACAAATTCACCAGTCTGTGCGGGCGGATTCTCAACAAAAGACCGCACAGGAAAAAAGAAAAGAAAACAAAATAAATTGTAAGCCGGTGCGGCTGGGTGATAGACCCTGGCCGCGCCGGTTTTTGTTTATGGCTCATGCGTTCATCCTTGCGGTTTGAAGTCAGCGTTTGCGCAGAAAGATGCGAGGACTAATGATATATAATTGTCTGAGAAGATAAAAAATATGCCAAAATATACAAAAATATTGTTGATTAAACACAAAATATGGTGATATAATGTTCTCGTCTTATACACGACAGCGTTTATAAAGAGAGGGAATGTGTAAATGAAGAACATTGTAATCAACTATATTGGTATTTTGGCGGGTCTGGCCTTGGCGGCCTTTGGGGTAGTGGCTTTTATTCTGCCAAATGGCATCATGATCGGCAGCGCTACGGGTATCGGTCGTATCGTACAGTATTTTTACGGGGTTCCGGTGTCCTATACGGTTGCGGTGGTAAACGGCCTGCTCTTCGTTCTGGGGTTTGCCATGCTGGGGAAGAAGTTTGCCGTATCCATCGTGGTCAGCACCTTCGCTTATCCACTATTTATCAATTTCTTTGAGCGGATGAAGTTTTTGGCGGATATTACGGATAACGCTTTATTGGCCGCCCTTTATGGCGGCGTCTTGATAGGCGTTGGCTTGGGTATCGTTATCAAGTCGGGGGCGTCTACCGGTGGTACAGATATCATAGCCATCATATGCAACCGCAAGCTGGGATTGCCGGTGGGACTGCCGATGTATCTCATCGACTTTACGATTTTAATATCTCAAGTGTTCTTTGCAGACGGCAGTGAAGAGGTACTTTTGGGGATTATGATGACCTTTCTTTACTCCATGGTCGCGGACAAAGTGGTGGTGGCCGGAGGCGGCGCCGTGCAGCTTGTGATCATCAGCCGAAAGTATGAAGAAATCCGCAGACGTCTGGCGGAAATGGTAGTTGGAACAACGGTGCTCTATGGAGAAAGCGGCTATCTGGCGGATAAGCAGGATATTTTGCTCTGCGTGATTTCCGGGCGGGAACTGAATCGGGTCCAAAATGAGATTCTGGCCATTGATTCGGAAGCGTTTATGACCATCAACAGTGTCAAAGAAGTCAAAGGGCGGGGATTTTCTTTCGAAAAGGGAAAAGCAAAACAAATCCGCAGCGAAAAGGCGAAATTGTCGAGAACCTAGGTATATGTAATTTGCAAAAACAAACTAGTCCGAACTAGGACTAGTTTGTTTTTGCGGCAGAATATACTACTCGCTTATGCGGTTTTGATCCTTGAGGCGTCTCGCGGCGTAGACGGCAGGGGTATCCAGCAGACTGGTCACAATATAGATGACGTAGCTGGAGATGCAGATGTTGATCAGGGTAGGCAGACTGTGTACGCCGGCAAAGGCGCCGAAGGTGAACAGGACGGTGTTCATCAGCTGAGACACCAGCGTAGACCCGTTGTTGCGGATCCAGAGGCCTTTTTTCGAGTCGCCGAAGAGCTTGGTCGTGTGTTTCCAGATGGCGTGATACGCAAAGACGTCGAAGACCTGTACGATGCCGTAGACACTGATGCTGACCAGCATGAGCCGGGGCGTATTGGAAAACACCGATCTGATGGCGGGCATGGCCCAGTCGTTTGCGTTGGGTTCATAGAGGAACCAGGACTGGCTGATTAAAATGAAGACGATGCTGACGACGATGCCCATGCGGACGGCTTTATTGGCATACTTCTTTCCTTCTGTCTCGCTGAGAATATCGGTGACCAGGAAGGTGGAGGCGAAGAGCACGTTGCCCAGGGTCTGTTCCATACCAAAGGCGTCCACCAGGACCAGGACTTCGATGTTGGCGGAAATGGTGGCGATGACGGTCCACATGTAAAGACCGGTCCTGCCGAAGAACTTGTAGAACAGCACCACGGCACTGTAAATGCATACCAGGCTGCCAAGGAGGATGATTTCGTTACGCATGTGGTTCACCTCCTACGCCGAAGTCGGTGTTGTTCAGCAAAATGTCCACGCGGGAATTCCCCATATATTTAGGATAGAGTTCTTTGATAAAAATCTCGACGACGGCAGGATCGGGTTTGATCGGTTTGCCGTTCTCCACCATGATGTTGACGCAGACCCGTTCAAAATGAGTCAGTCCCGTCTCCATATCCCGTTCCATGGATTCCCTGCTCTGGCCGGGGAGACCGAAGAGGAGGCAGCACTCGTCAAAATCTGCGGCGATTTCGGCAGGATCTGCGGCGGTGATGCCTTTGTCCAGGTAGCTTTCGCGGAACAGGTGGTCAAAGGTTTCTACGCCGATTTTTACTTTTACCGAGATGTTCAGGGCAGAAAAGGACGCCCGGAGGGCTTTGATGGCCGATCGGTCCTTCCAATGGCATTCAAAATGCACCTCTTTGATGCCTTTGCCGGTGCAGACTTCTCGGATCAGATCCATAGTCTTTTGGTCAAGGTCCGAAAAGCTGCCGGAGTTGATGACCTCCAGCTTCTGATAGATGCCGGTGACTTTTGCCAGTTCCTTTTGGTTCAGTTCGAAGTTTGCCTCCTCATCGGTGCAGAAATCCAGGTGATAGTCGCAGAACCTGCATCTGCGCCAGGAGCAGCCGCGCCCCCGGAGCAGGACAATTTCCCGCGAGTTCTTTTCTTTGATGATGGAATAACGCTCCATTTTTCCTCCATTCCTCGTGACGAACAAAAAATGCGCACGGAAACCGCACGCAATAAAATGTCTATATTGGTTCCGTAGTTTTGTTTATAGACAGGATGGTCACGAACTGTCTTATATAATTTGCGCAACCATTTTACCATATTTGCGGTCCGCTGTCAAAAATGTACGGGCAGGACCCGTGACAGAATCTGCAGATTGTGTTATACTAACCGTTAGACTAAAACGTTTTTTGATTGGAGAAGATGCGAAATGATATATCAAAATGTGCTGGAAGCCATGGGCCGTACGCCGATGATCCAGTTAAATAAAATAGTCGATCCCGAAGGTGCCAGAGTGCTGGTCAAATTCGAGGGATTGAACGTGGGCGGTTCTGTGAAGACGAGAACTGCTTTCAACATGATTACAAAAGCAGAAGAAGATGGTATTTTGAAACCGGATTCTATTATCGTTGAGCCGACCAGTGGGAACCAGGGCATCGGCCTGGCGCTGGTAGGAGCTGTCAAAGGCTACGAAACCATCATTATCATGCCGGATTCAGTCAGTCAGGAAAGAAGAATGCTGGTGGAACACTATGGAGCGACCGTGATCCTGGTTCACGACGCAGGCAATATCGGCGACTGTATCGAAGAATGTGTCGAGAAAGCCACACAGATGGCTGCGGAAAATCCAAAGGTATTTGTGCCGCAGCAGTTTGAAAATGAGGCAAATCCCATGGTGCACAGGCATCACACGGGTCTGGAGATTTTGGAACAGGTAGCAGGCCCTATCGATGGATTTTGTTCTGGCATCGGAACGGGCGGCACGATTACGGGCATCGGCGAAACCCTGAAAGCGCTGAATCCGCAGATCGAAATCTGGGCTGTGGAGCCGGAAAATGCGGCGATTCTCGCTGGCGGTACAGTCAGCAATCACATTCAGATGGGAATCGGAGACGGTGTCATTCCTGCCGTACTGAATCAGAAAATCTATGACGATATCTACATCGTTTCTGACAGCGAAGCGTTGCAGACCGCCAAAGATCTGGCGGCAAAAGAAGGGCTGATGTGCGGTATTTCCAGCGGAACCAACGTAGCTGCGGCAATCAAGCTGGCAAAAAAATTGGGAAAAGGCAAAACGGTAGTCACGATTTTGCCAGATACTGCGGAGCGGTATTTTTCAACCCCTCTGTTCGAATAGGAAAAGTTTGGTAATTAGTGGGGCGAATGCGAAAAAAGTGTTGCATTTGCCTTGATTTTGCTATATAATAGTCGTGCATTGTGTTTAAACGATGAATTGCAGGGCAGGTACGTAAAGCGTCCGCAAGCTCTGTGAGCTAAAAGTTTTTTAGTCATGTCGAACCAGATTCATGGGAATCCCAGTAGACAGCGCCGAACCAGATTGAAGCCTGCAATAAGGCGGCGGCAATCCCAGTAGGTAGAAAGGAAGAGGAAATGAAATCATACATTGCAAAACCTGCAGAGGTTGAACGTAAATGGTACGTCGTCGATGCAGAAGGCAAAACTCTTGGTAGACTCGCATCAGAAGTCGCTACCGTTTTAAGGGGAAAGAACAAGCCAATCTACACACCACACGTTGACTGCGGAGATTATGTCATCGTAATCAATGCTGAAAAAGTCGCAGTGACTGGTAAGAAGAGAAAAGAAAAAATCTACAAGAGACACACTGGATATCCAGGCGGGCTCAGAGAGTTGACTTTCGAGAAATTACAGGCAAAGAAGCCAGAAGAAATCATCAAACACGCAGTCAAAGGCATGCTTCCTGATGGAAAGCTCGGCAGACAGATGTTTAAGAAGTTAAAAGTTTACGTAGGTCCTGAACATGCACATGCTGCTCAGAAGCCGGAAACTTTGGAAATTTAGGGAAAGGGAGGAATAGACAATGGCAAAATTACAATACCAAGGAACAGGTAGAAGAAAACATTCAGTAGCTAGAGTTAGATTAATCCCTGGAACTGGAAAAATCACTGTAAACAAGAAAGACTTAGAAGATTACTTCGGAATGGAAATCGTGAAGAGAGAGGTTAAGAGACCTTTTGATATCGCTGGATGCCCAGGCAAGTTTGACGTAATCGCTACCGTAGCAGGCGGCGGATTCACAGGTCAGGCTGGTGCCCTGAGACACGGAATTTCAAGAGCTCTGTGCCAGGCAGACAGAGACGCTTACAGAGCGCCGCTGAAAGCTGCAGGATTCTTGACAAGAGACTCCAGAATGAAGGAAAGAAAGAAGTACGGATTAAAGAAAGCAAGAAGAGCTTCACAGTTCTCCAAGCGTTAATTCACAGAATATGGATATCAAAACACTCTTCGGTGGTATACACTGGAGAGTGTTTTATATTACAAATTTTATTTATTACAAATGATGTGCTATAATTGCTTTAATAGCAAAAAGCTTTGTGAGATGCTGTTTACAAATTGGCTAGACCAGTTGACAGATAAATAGTACGCTGTACTTAGAAAGGAGCGCCTATGAATGAGATCCAGTTTTTGATGTATGAAGCTGATGAAAAAATAGAAGTTGTAGTGAAAGACGAGACAATATGGGCAACACAAAAGGCAATCGCAGAGTTATTTGGTGTTGACAGAACTTCTGTTTCCAGACATCTGAAAAACATATTTGAAACAGGTGAACTTGATAGAAAAGTGGTTTGTGCAGAAATTGCACAGACCACTCAACACGGGGCAATAGAAGGTAAAACGCAGACAAAGACGGTTAAATTTTATAATCTCGATGCAATTATCTCTGTCGGCTACCGAGTGAATTCAAAAAAAGCAACAAAATTCAGAATCTGGGCGACAGATGTTTTGAAAGATTATATCAAAAAAGGCTTTAAGATTGATGTAGAACGTATGAAACAGGGCGAAACTGTGTTCGGGAAAGATTATTTTCGTGAATTACTCGAAACGGTTCGTTCCATCAGAGCTAGTGAGAGGAGAATCTGGCAGCAAATAACAGATATATTTGCGGAAATTTCTTATGACTATGATAAAAACTCTGAAATTACAAAGAAATTCTATGCCGAAGTACAGAACAAATTCCACTATGCGATTACAGGAAAAACAGCAGCTGAAATTGTATACAGTAATGCTGACAGGGATAAGGAACATATGGGACTTATGACGTGGAAAAATGCACCAGATGGGCGTATTTTACAGTCTGATGCTGTCATAGCGAAGAACTACTTATCTGAAAATCAAATTCGAAAGCTGGAAAGGAATGTATCTGCGTATTTTGACTACGTAGAACGTTTGCTAGAAGATGAAACACCTCTTTCTATGAACGATTTCGCTGAGAGTATTGACGAATTTTTAAAGTTTAACCGTTATGATATTCTGGAGGGACATGGGCGGATTTCGCATAATAGAGCAAGAGAAAAGGCGATTGGAGAATATAAGGCGTTTAACAAACATCAGAAGATAGATTCTGATTTTGATAAAGAAATACGGAGAATCCAGGGAAGTAGAAGTGAAGAATGACAAGAAAAACGCTTTATCTATATTTAACATAATTGATAGTCACTTTGCTTTTATGAAGACACTTTTTCGTATACTCTGTCGAGAATTGTAGAGCTTTTCATACATATTTTCCACTTGATTTGTGTTACACTGTGTTTACAGTAAGTTACATAAGAAAAGGGGAATTTTTATGAGATTAATGAAAAGGGGTATCATCGCCACACTGTTTTCAAAAGTGGCTGATCTGGCGGCAGCGATTGTGCTCAGCCTTGTAAAAGTTGTAGAGACTTTGGAGTATGACGTGGCGAAAAAGGGGATTGCTGCGCCAGTCTCTGAAGGCTCAGATGTGAAAAGAGAAAAGGTGTACTGCCGGACCAATTCCATGGCAGCCGTGAAATCGACTTCGAGAAAAAATCTAAGTTATATAACGCGAAAAAATAGAGATCTCAGTGAAACAGAAAGCAGCCGGATACAAGGCTATGCCGTGTTCAGAGGCAGCTAGAAAATAGATGCAAATACATAGACGTGTTGTTGTTTTGGACAGGCGAGGGAGGTGAAAGACGCAAGGGAAAAAATATCTTTGATTACAAAAGTTGGGAATGATATTGAAATTGAAAGCAAAGCGAAGATTAGAGATGGTGACGTTCATAAGTGCGGCCAGGGGGAAGGCCGGTATAGTGAAGAAGAAAGAACGCTGGGACACCAGGGGATAATCAGGGGCTCTGCTTCATGGAACGAAATCTAAGTGCCTCCCTATCAAAAAAGGATATGGGTTTATAATAAATGCTTCTTTTGAGACCTTCTCGTGGGACGAGCCATTCCGGCTTCGGCTCGCAGGGGAGGTCTCTTTTTTTGCGTTATCCATAGCCAGGACGGAACGGTTTATGATAAAATATTTCCAAACCTTATTTTATTGAAACAAAAGGAGCCGCCAGATGTTTTTATATATTGCCATTGCAATCGTCAACTTATGCTCAGAATTCAGTTTTTTCTATATGTACTATGCCTTGCAGGCGAAGCGCTTTCATATAGCAAAGATGATGCTGCTGATCGTAGTTCCAACGATTATCATCTTGTTCATCTCACCATTGCCGAAGTTTTTGCTGGCGCATTTTGGAATCAGTACGCTTTTGACTGCACATGTGATCAATCTTGCGCTCAATCTGTTGTTCCTGATAGCATTGGGAGAAAGAGATATCAAAAAAACCGCATTCTACACCTTGTTTTCCTACATGCTGTGGTTCATCTTCTCCCTTGGATTTGCAGGACTCCTGGACTTTTGCGCAAGCAGATGGAACCCTTCTGTATACTTTTCATACCTTCTGAACATCCTGTTCAGCTTTTTGCTGGTCTGGGTGATGAGCAAGGCGATTCCCAAATACGATCTCTGCAGGATCACAGCCTATCTGCAGAGCCAAATTGACACCTGGCCCAAGACCATCGTGCTGTACCCGGCTTTTCTCTTTTTCACGACCATCATGGATTCTGTCAGGAGCGAGGACGTTGCCTACAGCATCACACTGTTTCTGACTTGTATGGTAGTTCTTTTCGTGTTGCTGGCTATCCTGCGCAGCACTTCCGCCCGCATCAATATGGAAGACAAGGAACGAGCGCAGCAAACAGTCATCGACCAACAGAACCTGTATATTCAGAGCCTGGAGGAGATCCATCAAAACACACGCAGGCTGCGGCATGATTACAAAAACATGATTACATCCCTTTACCTGCAGTCCAAAGAAGGAAACCTGCAGGAAATTGAAGATGCCATGGGGAAGATTCTGGAGGACTTTGATATGGACATTGGCAGGAAGATGAATCTGACCAACCAGCTGGCGAACATACAAGTCATGGAACTGAAAAGCCTTTTGCTGAACAAAATCACGATAATCAACCGACTCCATATCGGCTTTCGCTTCGAAGTCCTTTTTCCGGTAGACGATTTGATCATCCCGAAGATAGATCTGGTCCGCGCTCTGGGCATTCTGATGGACAATGCAATGGAAGAGGTCAGCGGCAATGGCGGAGATATCAGCCTGATGATATTGAGGGAGGAAAGGCTGCTGACTTTTGTGGTAGACAACAGCCTGCACCATGAAGTCAGCATGGCGGAGCTGTATCGAGAGGGCTATACGACCAAAGGAGAGGGCAGAGGGCTCGGGCTCAGCAGCTACAGAAAGCTGATCGACAAATACAGCAACGTTTCGTCTCAGACCGTGATTCAAGAGGGAAGGCTGATACAGGAACTGCAGATCGAGGTGAAATAAATGATTGAAATTTACATTTGTGATGACGAGGACGTCGTCAGAGAAAATATTGAGCAGATTATTGCAAATCGAATCCTCATTGAAGACTACGACATGAGAATAAAATGCAGTGTGGGAGCGCCCGCGGATCTGATTGCACATCTGGAGGAATCGAACCAGAGACGTAATTTATATTTCCTGGATGTGGAACTGAACTGTCAGGATTACGACGGCTTCCTCCTGGGCAAAAAAACCTGCTAACAAAAGTCAAGTACTTTTCGTCAGGTTTTCAAATTATTTTTCCTACATCCCTGGTCTATTGGCATCCT
>URXI01000180.1 GCA_900551775.1 uncultured Eubacterium sp.
CTCTTGAACGATCTGCCGCCTCCCTCTTTACTTTGAAATTATGCCCTCGGATGGGTTTTGTCGTAAACGTCTTTGATGCGATTTTTCGTCACGGAAAGATAGATCTGTGTGGCCATGATGTCTTCGTGACCCATGAGTTCCTGCAGGGACTTGAGGTCTGCCCCGTTCTGCACCATATGTACGGCGAAAGAAGTGCGTAAAATATGAGGTGTGATTTTGTTTTCCAATCCTACTTTTCTCCCGTACTGTTTCAAGACCTTCCAGAAACCCTGCCTGGAAAACGGCTCACCTACATAATTGACGAACAATGCGCTGTCAGGACTTTCGTGATCCTGATCCTTCATCAAGAAATTACGACTGTTCAGTATATAATTATCCAGGGCCTTTCTGGCCAAAGTTCCCATAGGTACGATCCTGGCCCTGCCGTGTTCTCCATTACAAGTGATAAAACCCATACGCAGATTCACGTCTTTCATCTTCAGTTCAATGATTTCCGTCACACGAATGCCCGTAGCGTAAAGAACCTCCAGCATGGCTCGGTCACGAATGCCTTTGACCGTATCATCTGGCGCAGTTAACAATTCTTCTACTTCTTCAATCGTCAGATACTCCAGCTTCTTTCTTTCAATTTTCGGAGACTTGATATCCTCTGTGGGATTTGCACTGATCAGCCCCTGCTTAATCAAATACTTGTAAAAAGTTCTAATAGAAGAAAGCTTTCGATTCGCCGTTGCTCTGGATTTCCCGCTGTTTTTTAGCTCCATCAGATAAGCCACAATGTCAGTATTTGAGGCTTGTTCTAATTGCCCTATTCCTCTCTCCTTTAAAAAGCGTTCAAAGGCTGCTAAATCTCTATTGTAAGCTTCACAAGTATTCTCTGAAGTTTTTTTCTCTTGTCTCAAATAGTCAATGAACCCATTCAGTTCCATATTCGTCATCTCCGTTTTCATCCTGTCTTTTTTCATGTCATATTTATTCCAAAACAACATATGCTTCCTATAAAGGGGAGGTTGTCTATGGATAAAAAATTTGTATTCTTGGCTTCGTTATTTTTAATCGTCAGTTTTTCTGCCGGGGTTTTTACGGAAATCGCCGTGCCTTCAGAAAAAATGATGATTTCCACCGAGCTGCCTGGTCTTGCAGCCAGTCTTGCAGATTACATAAAAAGCGATATCATTACCATCCTTGCTGCTATGATTTTTTCAGCATTGTTTTTTTTGATGCCGCTAGTGATTCTCATGGTAATCGGCAAAACCTTTTCCCTGGGTTTTACCGCCGCATACATCTTGTCCTCCCTCGAGGAAAAAGGGTTCAGTCTGGTAATTGCAGCACTTCTGCCTCGCGGCTTGTTTAAACTGCCGGCTTATATCGCCCTTATCATCGTTTCTTATGAAACGGCACGATTTGTGAAGAAAAATTACCACAATCCAACTGCACTAAAAGGTCTCAGACCCTGTCTGTTTCATTTTCTGTTTTGTCTGGCAGCCCTGATCGGTTCAAGTATTCTTGAAACGTTCCTTCTTCAAATAGTCCTTTGACCATCAGAATCGCCACCTGGGACTTGCCGTCTTCAATTTGACCGTTCATGACCATCTTGTACAAGTCGTCGATATCGTATTCTTCGATATCGATGGCCTCGTTATCGTCAAAGGCAGTTTCGCCTTTTGTCAACTCCGTACAGAGATAAAGATAGAGAAGCTCTTCTGAATACCCTACAGAAGGGTACATTTTTGTCAGAAGTCTAATATTAGCAGCACTATAACCCGTCTCTTCTTTCAGTTCTCTCAAAGCCGCAGCAGCTGCTTCTTCCCCCGGATCCAACTTTCCGGCGGGGACTTCTAACATGATCCGCTCCACCGGTTTACGAAATTGCTTTACCATAAGCATCTTGCCGTCATCCTTGACAGCTGCAACGACTGCGCCGCCGCCATGCTCAACAATTTCTCTCTGAGATTCTCCATTGATCACAGTCACAGTATCTTTTCTCAGATTGATAATCCTGCCTTCATATATTCTTTCGCTTTTCAGCGTCTTTTCTTCAAAAGTCATGAAACCACCTCATTTATCATTTGGATATATTCTACCACGTAACTTTCTTAAATTAAATAGGGAACTTGAAAAATAACTCTCCAAGTTCCCCATGTATTATCTACCTGGCGCTTACCGAGGTTCAACAATCAGCTTGATGGCTGTTCTTTCCTCGCCGTCGATCTCGATATCCGTAAACGCCGGAACACAGATCAGATCAATTCCACTAGGTGCAACAAAGCCTCTTGCTATGGCTGTGGCCTTAATTGCCTGATTTAATGCGCCTGCTCCTATGGCCTGGATTTCTGCACCTCCTTTTTCTCTTAAGACCCCTGCTAGAGCTCCTGCTACCGAATTCGGATTTGACTTAGCTGAAACTTTTAATATTTCCATCAATATTTCCTCCCTTAAAAAATTTATCATTTTCTCTATTATACTTGTGGTTATTCACAAAAAGTGACCTTATCGTACAACAAAAAAATCTTTTTTTCATTTTTTTCACACTTATACTTGCATTTTTCGACTAAATTATGTATAATTCAATTGTGGTTATCCCCCTGATAACCTCATTAATCTCTAATCCCAATACCCCTTTTGAACAAAGTAGACTGCACCCCTGCGGTCTATTTTGTTATATACGGTAAAATTAGGAGGACGCAGATGAAAAAAATAGTAGATCATCTCCATATAGATAGATACGAGTCAAAGACTTTTAATATGTATTTTAAAGGCAAAAGCTTTGCTGTTTTCGATATAGAAACAACCGGACTTTCTCCAGTCTACTGTAAAGTTATTCTGTCAGGTATCCTCCTGGTCAGAGGAGACGAGTGCCAGGTGATACAATTTTTTGCAGATCAAGTTGACGACGAGAAAGAAATTCTGCAGCAAACCATCGATATCCTAAAGTCAGTGGATTACATCATCACCTATAACGGCCGTCATTTTGACATTCCTTTTATGGAAAAGCGGGCGCGTAAGCATAAGATAGACTTTAGCATCTGTCCCTATGATTTGGATTTATACCTGATTGTCAACGGTCATTCTGAATTGAAAACAGTATTGCCCAATCTGAAGCAAAAGAGCATTGAGATATTTATGGGATTCGCCAGTGGCCGTGATGACGAAATTTCTGGAAAAGAAAGTGTAGATCTCTATCATCGCTACATGACTGCCAAATCCTTTGATCTTGAGAGGAAGATACTGCTCCACAATCACGACGATCTGATTCAGCTTTACCGAATTCTGCCAATCATTTCCAAGGTGAATTTTCACAAGGCCATGTTCAAGCTGGGTTTCGTTGCCGGCAACGTTTTGATCAGGAAAGTGCATATGGCAGGACGGGACCTTCACGTCTTTGGGAGCCAACTGAAATCGCAGACAGATTACATCTCTTTTCCGACAGAAGAAAGGCCATTTTCCCTAATCATGGACAGTGCCAGCGGAGATGTTGAGCTGATTATCCCCGGTCAGGCCGAGGCAGGCGCCATCTATTTTGATGCTCAGGCAATTCTCGGAGAAAAAATAAAAGAAATAGAAAAATACCCGTCTGTTACAAACGGGTATCTGATTGCAGAAGAGCGCGGACAGATCAATCATATGGAAATCAATGCCTTCCTTTTGACTTTTTTTGAAAGATAAAACATTCATCCATTTAACTTACGCCATAACGGTGCCGAAAACGGTCCCGATTTTAATAAATCAACTTCGCTCTGATATTTTCAAATGCCTCAATAGAGATATTTTTCACCTTTTTATTAGCCTCCGACAGCGGTGCGATATAACTGACGATGACGCTCGTAATGCCTTTTTTATGTTTGAAATAGCTGGTCTGTTCACTGACACTTTCTACATTGCTAGTCTTAACGAAGACTGTTTTCTTCCTAAATCCGCCGTATGAAAGAGAAATATTCTCATCATTGCCGTAGATTGCGGCGTTTTTATACTGCATGATAATGGCGGCGATACTCAGGAGCACGAGGAAAATACCGACGACCCATAAACCTTTGCAAAAGTCGATGGTCTGTGAATAGTGAACCGACAACAAAAGTGACGACAAGGAAAAGAACAGACCTGCGTTATAAAAGAAGTAACGGAGGCTTCCTTTCTGCGGCCGTTCGTATTCCGACTCCCTCTTCATCTCAGGCAAAATTTCCCCGATGACTCGCCGCATAGGGGCAGTTTTAATCAAAGGAAACAGAATGGGTTCTTCACTGGATTCCTCATCTCCCGAGCCTCCGTACCCTATGGCGAACAGATGTAGACCTGATCAGGCAGCCTGCGCTGCCACAGATGACTGCCAGGAGAAAGACTACGATAATCATCATCATGATGATTTGCAGCAAGCTCATGCTGGCGAAAAGTTGTCCCAATCCAGAGTCAACTACGGTCTGTGTTACATTAAAATAGGCCGAACCCGCTGACAGCAGCCCGATTAACTGCAAAAGAAAGATTCCTTTCGATTTGACCACTCCCATCAAAAGCAGCTCAGAGGCTTTCACCTGGTACGCCTGCCCCTCCTCTTTCCGTCCTTCTTCATCATCTGCCGCCAGATTAAGGCCATCGATGCCCTTTCTGCCGCTGACCAATAGGGATCTCACCATCACGGCGTCTTCTTTGGAAAAGGTCATCTTGATCTTTGTCTTCTGCTCGCTGATATTGCTGGCGTTGTCAATATTCAGCCGATAGGCGCCAAAGATCTGATGAAGGATCTTTTGAGAAAAGTCCACCGTAGTAATGGTGGAGATAGGAACTTCCAACGTTTTCTTTGACAGGAAACCGCTTCTGACGATGAGTTTTTCGTTGTCTATGGAATAATCAGTAAAGAGGTACTGCACGACTCTGCCCACAGGCCCCACTAAAACGATGATGAGCACGGGAACATTCTGCGTAATGACGCCCATATCCCCTTTCACTAAACCGATGAAGATTGCGATGACGAGAAGTCCAAAGTCTTTGATAAAGTTTTCAAAGATAAAGAGCGGATGGCCCCGCTTTGGTCCAAAATTCATCTACAGAACCCCCTTTTCAGAAACTCGCTCATATAAACGGTTCTTCAAGTTCTCGCTGATTTCTTCTGCCGTCCCCTGGTCCAGTCCTTGTATTTCGAAACTGCCGCTGGCCAGTGCCATCTCCACTTTATATAATCCCAAAGCCCTGTTGACAGGACCCTGAGAAATTGTAATATTTTGAATTCTGATGATAGGTATGACTGTCTGCTTTACAAAGAAAATACCATGTCTTATAATCACT
Organism: uncultured Eubacterium sp.; assembly: GCA_900551775.1. Lineage (GTDB taxonomy): Bacteria > Bacillota > Clostridia > Peptostreptococcales > Anaerovoracaceae > Senimuribacter. The sequence continues at coordinate 5,278 of URXI01000180.1, forward strand.
TTATCCTCTTCAACGAGATAGCCCCACTGCTTGTATTCAATCTGCGGGAAAATAGTCAGTGCGACAATTTGGTAAAGAGCCAGCAAAATAACCCCCAAGGCGATTGCCTCTCCGATTCTCCAGCTTTTGATCGCTTTTTTGTCAGGCTTCTTAAATTCCATTCTCTTTTGTCCATTTGTTGTAGCGAACTTCTTTTTCCGGTCTGTCAAAAGGATATCCATACTGATAGCAATCTATGACATCTGCATCCTTGACGATTTCCTCAATAGGCGATCCAATCTCTGTTTTCAGGCTATGATTTTTCACTGCAAGGGCAATGATTTCAATTTCCTCCTCGTTAAATATGCCTGTTTCTATGAGAAAAGCTTTGACCGGTTCATAACCCTCTTCAGCGTGGTTTTTCTGTTTCCCGGTGAGAATGCGCCCATAATCGTGGACCGCCGCTGCACAGGCGGCAAGCTCAGGTTCTACTCCCCTCTGCATCGCCAAAAGCCATGCACATCTGGCAGAAGAAGCCATATGGATCCTTTCCCAGTCCAAAGTCTCATCCCTTTCGATAACTTTGCCTTTCTGTTCATCAATCACCTTATTCAGTTTTACTTCTAATTCTAATAATCTGTTCATGTTCTATATTTTACCTTGATTTTCTGTCCAATGCAATGTATAATTACAATAACATTTACTTCCATTTATAATATTATTTCCCATTTATCAAGGAGGTATATTATGAATAGAAAATTATTAATTACAACTGCCGCTCTGCTGCTTGCAGTCATCATTCCTGTTACAAGCTGGGCGCTGAGCATGCCTAAGGATCTGCTCACTTATACAGTTTCTCTCAACGCTTCTGGCAGCGGCCAACTCTATTGGAACTATGGTAAGAATATGGAATTCTTCCTCTGTAACGGAAGTGATTCCTATAACCAAAACTGTAGAATAAAGAAAGGAGTTTCTTACAAGTTTTCCACCCTCGTGGACCGTGGAATCATAGCAAAGGCCGATAACGGCTGGTACTTTGACGGCTTCTACGATAAAGCTGGAGCAAAATTGCTGATGGAACCGGTAAACATCGATGTGATCCGCGTCACGACAGACGGTTTCTACATTTACGACTATCTATTATCCTTTGACAATACAGCCTATAAGAATTACACTAAGAAGAGATATCAGGACGAGATGAAAAAGTATCTGCGCAATCTATACGGTGTCAGTCGCTATAAAGTATTGTTTCAGACAAAACTCTACAACATTCCGCCAAAGACTGCCAGTCTTTATCCCCGTTTTCAAAAAAAATCTCTGCGTAAACTGACATTTCCAAAGGATATGACCAAAATGTATGGAGATCCTGCTTTTAATCTCTGGACAGATTGTCCAAAGGACATCAATGCGTCGTATAAATCCTCAAATTCGAAGGTCTTGTCCTTAGATAAAACCTCCGGTCTTTGCAAAATAAAGGGAGAAGGCATCGCGACAATCACCATCAAGGTACCTGAAACAGATCACAACCTGGCAGAGGAGACCAAGGTAAAGGTGCGAGTCAAACCCATTGCCGTATCCATTTTATCTGCCCGCAGAAAAGACACAAAGACCATAGAGCTAAAATGGAAGCCAGACATAAAAAGCTCAGGCTGCGAGATTGAAGTATACTCTGACACCAAGTTCTCAAAAATCATAGCCAAGAAAACGGTCGGTTCTGCGAAGACTGCTGCGACAAAGATTACGATTCCCAAGAACGCAATCTGCAAGGCCGTCCGCATCAGAGCCTTCAAACGCTCCTGCGGTGAAAAGCTTTATGGAGCCTACGATACTTACCACTTATAAAGTTCCAATAAATAAATGTAAATAATCTGTAACAAATTGCTGCAGAGTATCACTAATTCATAGAATGATACCAATAATTTAGGAGGAAACATATATGGATTCCATGGAAGAAATCTACTTAGAACATGCAAAAACAGTATATGGTTTTCTCCTGTCCAGAACCCATGACCCTGATTTGGCTGAAGAACTGACTCAAGAAACATTTTTCCAGGCAGTGAAGGGAATTGACAAATTTCAAGGTAATTGCAGTATCTCTACCTGGCTCTGCGCAATTGCAAAAAATCTATGGCGGGAACATCTGCGTAAACAAACAAAGGAAAATGCCATGATCGACACAGACTGTGTCCCGCCTCCGATTGCAGAAGATGCCTCCTCCCCCAAGTGGGATGACATAGCGGTTCTCAAAGCTGTACACAGGCTCAGAGATCCCATGCGTGAAGTCGTGTATCTCAGGCTCAGCAGCAACCTGACATTCGGTCAGATTGGTGAGATATTGGGGAAAAGTGAAAACTGGGCAAGAGTAACCTATTATCGAGGAAAAGAAAAAATCATTGAGGAGGTTTACCATGAGTGAGTATAAAATACCTTGTGAACTAATCCAGGACTTGATACCGTTATATGTCGATGGCCTGACTTCGGACGTCACTAGCAGTTATATGCAGGAACATTTTCTGACCTGTGCAGCCTGTCAAAAAAAGTATGAGATGATGACGCAGACTATCGCAGCCAATGAAGACGAGGTAAAAATCAAAGAACAAAAAGAAATCGACTATCTAAAAAAAGTAAAGAAAAGCAGCCGAAAAAAACTGCTGATTGGATTTGTCAGTGCTGTTTTGATTATTTTAGTTGCCGCTTTTGTCAAAGTATATCTCTTCGGCTATGAGACTGACAGTTACACCATCACCAACTTCAAAGAAGATCGACCAAATGGTTCTATAATTGTTGAGGGTACTTTTGATGGTACAAAAAGTGTCTACTGCCGCTTTAAGATGGTTTCACAAAAAGATGGCACCCAAAAAGTAGTCATCTATGGATGTCCGCCTTCGCCTTGGCACAAAGAGAAGAATTTTCAATTCGATATTCCTATCGATTCTATAAAGCAAGAAGTAAAGGTTGATGACGCCACCATCAATTATCACGGTATACTTGTATCGCCTCTGGCTCACAATCTAATCGAAGCACGAAATCCATATGTCGGTGATATGCCTGCCAATGAGCGGATTGCTCAGCTTCTGAACATCGAAGACGCTCTCGGTCCTTATGAAAATGAACTGCAGACAGAAAAATCACCTTACTCCTGGACCCTCAACTTCAAATCTGTCGTCACAGACTCCTACGCCTTTGACAAGCGGATGGAGTCTTACGCCAGCCTGTTGATGTTCTCCATTGACAACCTGGAAAAAGTCAACTGGACATATCAGGAAAAATTTCCAAATACCATCAGAACCCATAAAGCTTCCATTACCAGGGCTGAATGTGCAAAATTTGTCGGGGAACTCCGCCCGGAAATAAAATCACCATATTTCTGTCAAGAATTGATCTATTACCTAAACAAGGCAAAATACCCCTCCAATTAAAAATCATAACCACCGGCTCAGCCGGTGGTTTGCTTATGCCCCTATAAGGGGCCT
>URXI01000181.1 GCA_900551775.1 uncultured Eubacterium sp.
CGCAAGCCAAGATTAAGCGGATAAAATCCTCAAAATCAGCCGCCAGCGGATATACATTCTGGTCTGCACAACTCTCGGGGTTGCAAGCAAATACCATCTCTCCATACTCGGGCAAAAAGCAATATAGGATGCATCCCTCAAATCCGATCGGCTCTGCATTGACAGGATAGCAGTAGTACGGCTGCGTAATGTCCCCCGGCTCCAAACACAAAAGGCCTTTATCTATAGGGAGCGCCATAAACTTTTCATAAGTTGTTCGCATTGAGATGCCTCCAAAAATCCTTCTTGAGATTCTATGATTGGAAAATAGCATATCACAGGGCGTCCTGTTCAGGTTATTTCCACTCGCCGGGTTAAATCCATTTCTAAACTTTTTTGTATAGAGGATTTGATTCGTCGTGGTTTTATTTGATACAGATTATCCTTATCCTAAGGTCTATTCGGACTTTTGCTATCAAAAATCTATCTGGGCCATCCTATCAGTGGTTTTGCTTGGGACAGACAATTGGGTGGCTTAGGAGTATTATAACACTAGCGGAGTACTTTGACAATCTTCCCATACACTATTAGGGTATCTTCATCATGAACTTCGATAGGTTGATATTCAGTATTATCAGAGCAAAGAAAGACCTTTCCATCTTTATGTAGCAGTTTTTTACAGTAAACTTCCCCGTTAAGGAAAAATGCACCACTTATACCATCAGCTATTTCACTTTGCTTTTTGACAAAGACAGTACTTCCGTTGGGGATATCCGGCTCCATACTGTCACCAGATACATGAAGCGCAAAGTCCCCATCCTCAACATCCGTTTCATATTCTACAAAAGGTATATCGCTATCTAGTATATGCTCGCCTAAACCAGCAGATAGAGGAATATCATATAGATGGATAGTCCGCTTTTTCGGATTTACTATTATATCAAATTCTTCGTTTGTGCGAATGTCTGCCATCCATTTCTGAATCTCATGGATTGCACCTGGAATGTGCGATTCAATATGATCCGGATTCAAACAATACATAAAACATAAGACCTCTTTGCAGGTGCGCTGTTTTTCTTCTTCCGAAATAAATCGGTAAAAACTGAGATCGTCTTGTATCGCATAAACGCGTGTTTCAAAATGACTTTCTCCATGGAGCACGAGCCGATACATAAGGTTTTCAAAATAGCGGGAATGATTGCCCAAACTTTTTATAACTTTCGGATCAAAAGAGACTTCTGCAATTCCTGTCCCATAAATAAAAGTAGAGAATGCTTCCAATGCTCGTCGCATAGAATTACCAATTGCCAAATCTAACCCCTTGGTATTGCCCATTGCATAGTTAAAAATCATGTGTAGCAAATCACGATATTCATTAATGGACTTTATCGGGTCTGACAAAGTTCTCCCTTGCAACTCAAATGATTTACCCTTAACTGACACACCTAGCTTTTGCTTTTTGAAAGATTTCTCCATTTCGTCCGCTATTTTTTGCAAATCAGAAAACGTAGATAAATCGTGTGTCAAAAATAGGATTTTGCTTTTTGCATTACCTTTGATAATTTTATGTGTCTGGTACCTCAAGAAGGAACTTATACCAACTTTGTTTTCAAAATCAAAGCTAGAAATAGGATCATCGATGATCACCAATTCCTCATCCTGATATAGTTTTCCAATATCCTGGTTTGACAATATCTGAGTGAAGAAATAGCATAAGGCAATAATATTTCTCTCGCCTAAGGACACGTTTTTGGGCTTAACATCTTTTCCGTTTGATTTTAAGTAATACTTATTATTCTTCAGCTCGATAGAAAGCCGACCATGCGAAAAAAACACGTAGTCAAGTGCATTGTTTATGTTTTCAATGGCCAGTCCCACATTTGACTTTTTTTGCTCAAGGGCCTTTAAATGCTCTGAGGTTTTATTTACCTCTTTCTGTTTGGTTTGCAGTTTGGTTTCCGCAGCTCTCATTTCGCGTTGCTGCTTCTGGTAATCTCGATACGCTTGCTCTATTTGCAGGTGTGCAATTTTTTTATTGATCAAAACCAACTCTTGCAGAATCGCTTTTCGTTGGCGAATTGCATCCACAAATTTCTGCCGCTTTAACTCAAGCTTACTCAAAAACATATTAAGTCGTTGTATACCGCTCTCTAAGCCTACGGGAGCAATATTTAATGGATTATAAACGCTACTAAGCTTCTGCTGCCGGGCATCTTCATATTGAGCTATCAATTCCTGACAAGTTTTTATTTGCTGCTGAATCGCTTTTACCAATTCAGCATCCAAGTCTATAAAATTAGAATAGTCTTCGCTAAACTGAGGAAATGATATTGCAAGCAATTCAGCCTTATGAGCATCTACATCTTTATTTAACACTTTATTGATGCTATCAATTAAACCACGCCGATATTCTTCATCAATTTCCCGGAAACAATATGGACAGACTGTTGTCGCTTTGTCGCTAAAGTCTCTTTTGGCTGCCTCAACAATAGACTGCCTTCCATTCTGAATCATTGAAAGGATGAGAGACTCCCGTTCAGTTAACACTGGTTTTTCTACTGTTTTCGCCAACAACGAGCAAAGTGCTTTTTCAAAGCCATCCGGAAATGTAACTTCACAAACAGGTATCGGATAGGTTGTTGTAGCATCGGCCACCTTATCTAGTAAAGCTTTAGTTTCGTCGAACTTCTGCTGTAATTGCTCTCTTGTTTCGTTAACTAGCATACCGCCAATTTCTTTAATAACTTCTTCTGTCACCTTCGAATTGGCTTTATTACCTTTAATCGCAGAATCTTTTGCCGCCCAATCGCCCTGTAATACTTTTTTGATGCGTGCCAAATGGTAATCAGGGCTAAGTGGATTATGCTTGTTTCCAAATGCTTCTAGCGCCGATTCAGCCGCATCATATTCTCTTTGAGCTGTCGCCAACAGCGCCGCATAGTGATCTATATCCGCTTGTAAATCGACCTGACCTCCCAAAAGGATAATGGTCCCCAACCCATCTGCATCAATCTTTACATTTTCGTCAATGTATTTTTCATTGAACACAAATATCTTGCTTTCGGCAGCCAAAGCAATCGCATTATCGGAGCGGTCAATTAGTGAGGCAGATAATTCTTCCGAAAAAACACCAGAAGCAATCTGAGAAAATCCATCTGAAATTGTGCTCTTGCCGCTTCCATTTTTGCCATAAACAATGGCAATGCGGTCATTCTCTCCAGGAAAAAAGGAAAGGGGTGTTTCTTTTGCAAAGCAACGACCATTGATTAAGATTCCCTTCACTTTTTCAATCATGGTTCCATCACCTCATCGTACCCTTTATCATTCCTTTTGGCCTCTCAGCCTCTCATACAGCACCGTGCCCACCGTTTCCATGACCTGCCGCATCATATCCGGGTCAGAGAACATCTTCACAAAGAAGTCCTCGTTCTGCTCATAGCGGGCAGCAGCCATGTTGGGAAAGTCTTTCTCAAACAGCAGCATGAAAGTCTTACGGTCGTTATTCTGGGCATAGCTGTGCCACTTGTCCTGAGCGGCATAGTCGTTCTCCATCTGAAGCAGGACCTTATCCATCTCGGTAAAGTTGGTGCCGTACTTCTCGTTGATCTTGTCAATGATGACCGTCAGCGGATCACGCTTCTTTTCTTTGCGGCCAGCCTCGCCAGTGATAGGCCGGAAACCTTCCGGGGTGCTTTCCAGCTGGATACCTCCCTCAAAATCCTTTTCCAGGCGGTAATACTCCAGCAGTACCTTATCGTCCACATAAACCTTATCCCGCCCGCCCTTGGGCAGCATGGTATATAGGAATTTTGCGTACACGCTGAACTTATGGATGTCCTTATCAAACAGGCGGCAAACCTGCGTGATGAAGGCATAAATGCGGTTGAACCGGGCCAGGGTGGACTTAAACAGCTCCTGCTTTTCCTCCTCCAACACCTCAAACCGATCCAGCGCCGGGCGGATGGTACCCTGGAGCTTGCCCAGATCGCCACCGGACTGCTCTTTGGAGGCATAGAAAATCTCTGCAAACCGGTCGATCTCCATGTGTTGATACACCCGGTACTCATCCAAGGTGTTTTTCAGGTCATACACCACATTGGGGTCGGTCTCCTCCTCCAGCACCGTCTCCTCGTAGTAGGGCTCGAAGGCTTTTCGGATGTCCTCAGCGGAGTTCACAAAGTCCAGAACAAAGGTATCCTTCTTGCCCCGCATGGTGCGGTTCAGTCGGGAGAGAGTCTGGACAGCCTTCACGCTGGACAGCTTCTTGTCCACAAACATGGTGTGCAGCAGCGGCTCGTCAAAGCCGGTCTGATACTTTTCCGCCACGATTAGCATCCCATATTCGTCTGTATGGAACGCCTCCGGCAGGGCCTTCTCTTTGATGGTCTCGCCGGATTTTGTTTTGTTCAGTTTCTCCTCGGTGTAGGTCTCCCCATTGTCCTCCACTTCGCCGGAGAAGGCCACCAGCACATCCAGGTCAGTGTAGCCCTTCTCCTGGATCTGCCGCTTGAACTCCAGCAGGTAGCGCACCGCATGGAGCCGGGAGGGCGTCACGATCATGGCCTTAGCCTTGCCGCCGATCTTGTGTCGGGTTACATTGCGGAACTGCTCCAGCATGATAGCCGTTTTCTGAGAGATATTGTGGGGGTGCAGCGTCTCAAACTGGCGGATGGCACGAACACCGGCGGCGGTGTCCAACTCCGGATCGTCTGGGATCGCCTTGGCAATCTTGTAGTACATGTTATAGGTCATGTAGTTTTGCAGCACATCCAGAATAAAGCCTTCCTCGATGGCCTGCCGCATGGAGTACACATGGAAGGGATGGTATTTGCCGTTTTCATCACGCTGACCGAACATTTGCAGCGTTTTGTCCTTGGGGGTAGCTGTAAATGCGAAGAAGGACAGGTTTTCATGGACACCCTGGGCGGCCAGTTCATCCAGCAGCTTGTCCTCATCGTCCTTCCGCTCGGCTTCCTCCTCATACTCCTCTTTGGCGTACTCCTCCAGAACTTTCTCGGTATCGGCCAGCGCCCGTTTCAACTTGCGGGCAGCGTCGCCGGTCTGGGAGGAATGGGCCTCGTCCACAATAACCGCAAACCGCTTATTTCCGGAGCGCACTTCTTTGTAAATGACCGGGAACTTCTGGAGAGTGGTGATAATGATGCCCGTCCCGGCCTCGATGGCCTCCCGGAGCTGCTGGGCGTTCTTGTCGATCTTCTGCACCACGCCTTCCACGTGGTCAAACTGGTAGACCGTGTTTTGCAGCTGGCTGTCCAGCACCCGGCGGTCGGTGACAATGATAACGGACTGGAAGATTTTCTCATCGCGGTCATCGTGCAGACCGGTGAGCCGATGGGCCAGCCAGGCAATGGAGTTGGACTTGCCGGAACCGGCGCTGTGCTGAATAAGATAATTCTTGCCGGAGCCGTTGGCTTTTACATCGGCCAGCAGCTTGGTCACCACATCCAGCTGGTGATACCGGGGGAAAATCATCCGCTCGGACTTCACTTCACCGGTCTTTTCGTCCTTCTCCTGCTGCAAGTGGAGGTATTTATGTAAGATCTCCAGCAGGCGGTCCTTGCACAGCACATTCTCCCACAGGTAGGCGGTGTCGTAGCCGTCCGGGTTAATGGGGTTACCCTTGCCGCCCACATTTCCGGCCCCGTTGCTGCCCTGGTTGAAGGGCAGGAAATAGGTTTTCGGCCCCTCCAGGCGAGTGGTCATATACACATTGGTCAGATCCACGGCAAAGTGAACCAGAACCCGGTTCTTGAACTCGAAAATTGCGTCCTTGCCCGCCCGGTCGAACTTGTACTGCTGGATGGCGTTGGCGGTGTCCTGCCCGGTGAACTGACATTTCAGCTCCATGGATACCACCGGGATACCGTTGAGGAACAGAACGATATCAATGCTGTTTTCGTTGCTCAGGGAGTAGTGAAGCTGCCGAGTACAGTGGAGAATATTGGCGACATACTGGGCCTGGCTAGTCTCGTTGATGGAGGTCTCCGGCTTCCAGAACACCGCCCGGAACTTGATGCCCCGGTCGGTAAAGCCCTGGCGTAGCACCTTCAAAAGCCCCACCAGTTTGACCTCCCGGCAGAAGCGCTCGATGAGCTGGCGCTCGCTGTCCGCGCCATAGACGCCGGTGTAGCGCTCCCACTGCTTGGGCTGGCTGGCGCGGATGAAGGCAAGGAACGTGCCGGTATCCAGCGCGCGCTCCCGGTCAAAGGCGGCGGGGTTGCCCTTCTGGTAGCCGCCGCAGGTCAACAGGGTTTCTTCGATGTCCCGCTCAAGACGCTTTTCTCTTGTGTCGAAGTCGGGCATGATTATACCTCCAAATTCTCTTGTACCCTAAAGCACTTAAACTGACGAGGGAAGATCATAGATATAAATTAGCAGATACATCAAAAACTTCCCTATCATGTTAGCTTCTTCTGCTCCCCAAATTTCTAATTCATGAACTGCCTTGTTTCCCAGTTGGCGTATTCTATCGATCCAATCCTTAGCATTAGGCGGTACATAACCTTTGGATACAAAATAATCTGTATAATATGCAAAGCCTTTTCCTTGTTCTGCGCCTTTCTCGATTGCAATATGCATCAATGCCGTTCGTGCGAGCATGACAGCGGAAGTGAAGCTTCCTACCGAAATATCTTTTTGGATTTCTTGATATACTTGGTTTATTGGCGCAGGGAGAGAGGAAATCTTTTGAAGGGTTGTACCAGTTGGGCTTGTTATTTTTGTTTTGCAATCATAAATAATCGGTTTTTGGCAAGCAGGACATTCCAGTATATAAAAGGCATCGTCAAAATAAGAACCGACCGTGGGATAAAATTCCTTCCGTCCAATTACGTTACGTATGTTTCCAGCTATTGTTTTTTCGCAATAAGGACAGAGACAATCCTGGACTGCTTTTTCAATTGTCGATGGCGAAATCCAAAGTAAATTGCTCATATTACACTTCCTTCTTTCCGGTTGCGCTCTCATAGATGAGGGATTTTTTGTAAGCAATTAGTTTATTGATAATTACTTCTTTTTGTCTAATAATCTCGTCAATATGCGGCAGGCGCTTAGCTATCGTCTTGCAAATGTTCGCTTGCTCTTGAAGTGGGGGAAGTGTTACATAAAAGTCTGCAATAAGAGCACTACTAAGGTTTGGTTGTCCGCTTCCATTTGCTTTTTCTCGGAGAGCATCATATGCTCCCATTAGAAATAGCCACAAATAGCTAACAATAATGTCCTTAGAGCATACTGTAATTCCTGCGCATGCCTGATTTGTTGCACTTGGAACCTTAAGAAGTGCTGTCATACCTCTTGTTTTTCCTTGCCCATACATAGCAACTAAAATAGTATCTACATCAAATACTTTAGCAGAGGAATTCTCTAACGCTAATTCTGTTACTTTTTCTTCAGTCTCATAAAGTTCATTGTTTTGCAATTCACCTGTTTTTGCCCAGTTAATAGAACCATTCCAGTATTCTGAATGTGAACGATCTGGTGTTCCACCACTTGCAATAGTTGCTAGGTACTTTATCTTTGGTACTTTCCAATGTTCCGGTATCTCCCCAATCCACTCCACGCCGCTATCCTTCATGGGCGCATGGGGGTTGAGGCCCTTGGTGACTGCCTCGGTGATGACGGACAGCTTATAGGCTTTCAGCTTCTCGATCACTTCCTGCTGCCGGGCAATGATGGCGTCAATCTGGCTACACTTGCGGTCGAGGTAGTCGGCAATGCGGCATTGCTCATCGAGTTCTGGAACGGGAAATAATAAGTCAGCAATTTTGTTCCAACGTAAATCACAGGAACGTTCCCGAATTCCTGTGGCAAGCGCAAGAAAAACATCTTGCATTGCCAATGTACGGAGATAATACACAAGATACCGAGCGTTTTCTTTCGTAGTACAAACAACAAGTACAGGAGAACCTTTTCCATCAGAATCAGAAATCCCTATGGCTCCTGCAAATCCGTCCATTCCGTGTATGACCAAATCGCCTTTTTTAATTCCCTGATATCCAATTTCCTTATCAGAAAAGGTAAAGCCTTCCTCTCTCCGATTTCTTCTTAATGTTACTTCACCATTACGAAAACAAGTAATAACCTCGTCATCTGCCTCAGGTGGACGTTTCATCAACTGCAATATATTTTTTCCACGAGTAGTGGTCCATCCAGTAGGTATTTGTTTAATCCACTCAATCCCGCTGTCTTTCATCTCCCTCATGCTCCAAACACCTCCGCCAGAGCGCCGTCCAGCTCCGCTTCAATGGACAGGATCTCCTGCATGATCTCCAGCGAGGGCTTGGGAGCTTCATACTTGTAAAAATACCGGGTGAAGGGGATCTCGTAGCCCACCTTGGACTTTTTCTCGTCAATCCAGGCGTCCGGCGCAAAAGGCAGCACTTCCCGCTCAAAGTAGGTCTGAATATCCTCTTTCAGCGGCACATTCTCCGTATCCCGCAGGGTAGTGTCCGGCTGGGGCTTGCCCTTCTTGAGCACCGGCTGGCCGTTCTCGTCCTTCAGCGGGCGCTCCACCGTGATCTTGGTATAGCCAAAGTCGGTGGCGTCAAAAATCTTGCTGATTTCACTCTCCACGAAGTCGCCGTACAGCCGGGTGATCTCAGCAATGGCTCTCTCCGGGATATCGTTGCGCTTGTTGCCCAGGGCCTTGTGACTCTTT
>URXI01000182.1 GCA_900551775.1 uncultured Eubacterium sp.
ATACGTTGGGTTCCCTATGTTTTTCTTTTTTATGTGCATACTATCCTACGCTTACCAAATCCCGTCAAAAAACCTAACCCTATTGTCAAGACAGTTCGCAGTATACCCCCCTCCCCTATGCAGGTGGACATACTGCGAAACGCCAAGCCTATTTATCCCACATCATGCCCTGTTTCCAGCAATACCCTGCAGTGCCTGAACAGGAGCACCGTCATGACGGCTCCGCCCGCCGCCACAGCGTAAAGCATTCCAAAGGGAAAACTGCCTTTCCCGAGCAGTGTCACAAAGGCAAACCCCAGCAATGCAGCCCCTGCAACTGTGCCAGCGGTCATCAGCCATGCACCTTTCTTTTTCCCATTGTTCCTCAAAAAGCACAGATATAATGCCAACGAGCAGAGCAGTCCATCAGCGATGAGAATCAGCGGCACCAGCAGCGCTGCCAGCACACTGATATCCCCTGTGCTGCTCCCTCTTTCCATCATCCAAAAGATGATGCTCTGCATCGTATCCTCTTCAAAGGGGTTGGCTTCTTTGCCCAGAAGGACAAAGAGCAACGGGCTGCAATAGGCAATTTCTGCCATGGACATCCACATGATGCCTACGGCGAGCCTGCCCCTCAGCAAATCCTTTGCCGGCATAGGCAGCGTCATCAGAAAATGCGCTTCTTCCGTAAAGAGACTCTTTTGATACAGACGCAGAATCCGTACAGCGAGCAAGATCACCGTGAGTATCAGCAGCCCTGTTCCCAGAGACAGGCTGAATGTATCACCGTCAGCCAGGCTGGTGATCAGTCCCGCAAGGAACGCCAAAACCGTCGTCCCGATAATCCTGCCTCCCTCTCGTGTCAAGTCACAGCCGATGGTCCGCATCATGTCCTTCACCCCTTCCTCAAATCCACAATCCCCTTTTTATCGCCAAAATAAACCGTAAAAAAGTCCTTATGATTTGCAATCAAATTATAAAACATCGGTTTGACCAGCCAAATGCCGTCAACGTCCATGATTCCGTAATACTTGCCGTCAAAGATGACAAATCGGTCCTTCCAGTGGGGCGTACTGTCATAAGCCTCATCCCAGGTCTGATTTTTTATGATGGGCTTTCTCAGTGGCTTTTCCAACAGTTTATGCCCATCTTTGTCAATTACATAAACGGCTTCTTCCTCGTATACGACGGCACGGTCTTCATAAAACTGCGTCCCATACACACTGTCACCCGTGGGAATGACCAGCCGGCCATTTCGATCATAATAACCTTTCTCTATTTTCATATGAAGGGGCACGTTGTCCATATCGCCATTGGCAACCTTTTCGCAGTAGCACAAGCCTTCGCTGTAACCGCCGATTTGCAGATAGACGCTTCCGCCAAAGGCCGGGGTAACGTCGTTCTTCAAAATCACCCTCACGTCATTATTATACTGCCGCTCCACCAGCGAAGCTTGATAAAAGCCTGCGCCGATCTCATAAATACTGCAGAATTGATCCGTTTCAAAGAGGATATCGTCAGACTGCAAAAGCTTCGCGCCGCAGATCATGTCATCGTGATCCCAATCATCAGACCAGAAAGCATCCGCAAGGAAGAGATAGCCTTCCTCTTCTCTCTGTGCTTCATAATCGACTTCGGCTTCTTCATCCGCATCAAAGGTCAGTTCATCATAGTCATAAGTCCGCCCCATTTTATCAATCAATTTGTCTTCAAAGCCTTCCGTCGTTTTAACTGCATAGGAGAAGTAAGGCTCACCGTCTTTGAATGCAACCCCGCCGCCTAAACTTCCATAATGACCCAAAGGCACAGCCCAATCCAGGCGTTGGATCTCCTCGCGAACCGCTTCCTGCCACTTTGCCGCCCGATAAAAACCGTCAAAAGCGACAACGCCAATCAGAATTAAAGCCGCAGCCAGCAGTACGACTCCGATTTTCCCCCTCTTTTCCATGTCAATACCTCCTAGGACAAATTCATCTTTCGATCCATCATGCGGGCGCATCCTCGGTACAAAACATATGCGAATGCCCATAAAAGACCCAGGCCCGCAAACAACAGCCACAGTCCGCCCAAATGCAGCAACACCAATTTCTCCAGCAAGAGGCCAAGACCTGCGAACAGTCCCCCAAAGATGGCTGCGCCAAAAAGGGTGATGATCCAAATCCCCAATCCCTTGAACCGCTTGAGCACCATGGAGTTGATCTCAATCTGCAGGATCATGATACCCATGCAGAAGCTGCTGCCGATCAAAACCAGCGCTGGCGGCACCAAAGCCATGGAGATTCCCGCTGTCAGAGGTGAAAAACCGATGGAGAGGAGATACAGGACCGTCCGTTCCATAAAACGCATTCTCACAGCGTGAAAACCATCGTAATCGGCATAGCCTGCCGCTGTCAGCAGCAGGACCACACTGAGCAGCAAACCCAGCCACAGTCCGCCGATGAGGGCTTTCGAAAGAGTCCTTGCCCTGGCATCCACCGGCAGAAGAAGGCGGAAGGCACCTTCTGTTCCAAACATAGCGCTTCCGACCAGCCGGTTCAGACCCATCAAGATCAAAATCGCGGCAAGCAGAACCAGGATGCCCTGCACCAACACCGCAGTTCCTTTCGCATCACCGCCCAAAGAAACGATCACCGCGCCAGCCATCATAACCACAGAAGCAGGCAGCTCCCTCCTAACATTCATATAATCCAGTCTTATCATCTTCATCAGCATGGCTTCACCTCATGAGTTTTCTAACAACTAGTATCTGCGATGCCATATCTCCCGCGATATACTGCGATCAAATAACAATCTCCGGCAAACTGCAGGCTGTCAAACACCGCTTCGGCAAGAATTTTTCCGTCCTCACCTTTCAGTCCGTACTTTTCATCTTTTGCAAAGATTTGAATCCCGTTCCGGAAAGCAGGCAGTTCCCCAGCCGCTTTTTCACTGCCAGCCGACGAATCGGCTTCTGTCGGCACTGCCTTGCCTTCTATGATTCGGAAGATTTCCCTCTTCCCCTGCAGCTCTGCGGAGAAAACCCCTTCCACAAGCCATTTCAGGCCGCTGCTGTCAGGCGCAGTATAGACGGCTTCGTTGTCTTTGTTGATAACGATCAGCTTTGGAATCTTCCAGGCGATACAGTAGTCGCCCACAAAACCTTCCAATCCGTCATACTCAAAAGGAATCGCGACGGAACCGTCATATCGCAGGCAGCCGAAGCGTTTTTTGCCGTCTTTTCCCCTCTGGGATGCTTTCAGATAGAGGTCATCAAGCTGCGCATACTTCTCTGGGTCAGTCATGAACTCCCCAGTTTCTGTAATCGGCCATCCGTCCTCACTGCCGCCTGCATAATCCACCACGCCGTCCGCCAAAAACAATTGATACCTGTCGTCGTATCTGATGGTCCGAAAGTCATTTCCGATGTCGCAGGGGTGCAGCGTCCAGGCCAGCCGATTCACTTCCTTCATCTCTGCGTTTCTGTCAAAAGCTGTCGCAGCCGCCCTGATGCCCAGATAGAGACTGCAGCAGAGCAAGGCGCCGCACAGAAGAAACAGCCAGGTATTTTTCTTTTTCATCTCGAACTAAATCCTCCTCAAACTCTGATCATACCCCATTTTCCATGATATTCCACTGCCAGCAGACGATCCCCTACAAAATCCATATCGTCGAAGACAGGTTCCAATACCCACTTCCCCTTTTCATCAGCAAGTCCCATCTTCTTCCCGTCATAGAGTGGCACCAGGCCGTGCTGAAAAACGGAGCCGTTGAGAATATAGACATGTAGTCTAAAGGCATCGTCTACATCCGGACCTGTAATCGCCAGGTTCTTTTTCATTTTTAGCGTAAACAGCTTCTTTCCGGACTTGTCAATGGCCCACGCTTCCTTTGCGCCATAGACCACTGCCTTCCCCTCAGAAAAATCTCCGCCATACATGCTACCTTCTTCCTCAATCACCATTCGACCCTTTTCATCGATATAACCTGACATCTTGTCAGTCTCTGCGGGAACGTCGCCGGGAAAAGCGTCTTTTATTTTTTCTACATAACACAGTCCTTCAGAGAACTCCCTTTCGACACCCCATTCGTAGGCGCCCCCGTCAAACGCAGCCTCAAAGTTCTCGTCGAGAAAATAATCACTATCCCCGCCTCTGGCAAGATAGAGCCCCGGTTTGGCACATCGGATTTCTCCGCATTCAGCTTCGTTCCACTCTTTAACGGTCTTCCCGCTCTCCACATCGATGACCTTGTACTTTCCCCGGTAGTTTTCGCCGAAATATCTGCCCGAGATCTGATTAAATTGAAGATCTTCGTCATCGGGTGTGCGGTAGCGGACCCTGCCCTCTGTATCTATGGCAAAATGTCTGTAGCCGGTGTAACTCTCGGCATAACCGCCGTCAAAGCTGTCAATATAATCATAGGTAGGAGGAATCAGCACCTTTCCCTCAAGGTTCTTGCACCCCGTCTTACCGTTCTTTGTAAAAGTATAGACGTCCCCATAACCGTCAATCCAGCCGGTCTCTGTCTCATCCAGCTTTTTGCCGTGTTCGTCGATCAGAAATGCCTTATCTCCATTTACTCTGGCGGTAAAGTAGTTTCCCTCCATCCCAGTTTTCTCTATGGCAATATACTCTGCAGTCGGTTCCATCACCCAGTCGTACTGGCTGACCGCTTTGACAAGGGGCAGCTGCGCCGATGCCGCTCTGTAAGCGATGACGCCGAGAGCGATGGAGCTTGCTACAGCCAGCATCACGAATATCGTCAGATATTTCTTATTCATAGGAACTCCTTTCCGGTAGCCTAGCCTATGTATTCCTGTTCAAAACCTCTCTCCAGATGTTCTATACAGAAGCGGTATAACACAGCGCCGATTCCAATAAGCAAAAGATATTCTGCAACCATAAAATAAAATGTCCCATCTGGAGGCAGGACCAGCTTTGCCAATGCATCAAATCCACTGGAAATAGCTGAATAGATCAATCCAGCGATGATAATCCCTGTAAGGTCGCTCATCTTCTTGGCAAACTGAGGTGCCAGTCTTCGGATGAAAATCTGCACCAGAACCAGAAACATACAGTAAGCGAATTCACTGATCAAGATTCCGACGAAGATCAGTCCTGCCAGGATGCCGATCTGCCACGGGGTCATCCCCCGAATCAAGAGATCCTGCACATAGCTTACCACGAAATCCATTGTTAAAAGCTGGTCTGTAACAGCAAGTCCCGCCGCCAGCGGCACTACGAGGACAATCATCAGGCCTGCCTGCCACAACACCACGGCAAAGACTTTGCCGAACAGAATATCCCTGACAGACAGCGGCAGCATCTGATACAGTTCTGCCTCGCTGCCGTACAAACTGCGTCCAAACAGCTTTGCCAGGCCTTTGATCATACAGATACTGAAAACGAACAGTGGTACCAGCACCATGAAAGCACTTGGTGAAATCAAAGTGATGACTAGTGCGAACAAAAACATGCTGATGGCCGAAACCTTGATTTCTGACTTGACCAACTTCAGATGAAGCATTATCGATTTCTCTAACATGGCTCACACCTGCCTTTTATATCATATCTCATCTCCAGATAGCGATGAGCATGGCGATACATCAGTCCGCCTGCGCACAGGATTATTGCAAAACAGCAAGCTATCACCAGCAGCATACTGCATCTCCAGCCAAACTGCCAAAACAGCCAGGCGAAGAAAAACGGGATTCCGAAAACTGCCCCTAAAAAGAGCAGATACAATCCATATCGCACACCCTTTTTGTCACCTGCTCTTAAAGAAATCCACAAGAACATAGCGCTGACAGCCAGGGCAGACAGCAGTTCGCAGAGGGGCGTCAGAAAGAAAATGAAGCCCACTGCGAGGGGGCTGTTTCCCCTGATCGTCAGATAATCGACAAGATCGTTCAATGTGGTGTAAAATCCCCAAAAGCTGATGCCGTTTTGCTCCAGCACCAACAGTACAGCGATAAGCCCGTTGTATGCCGCTATCCAAAGACCTCCGGCTATGATCTTACCCGCTGCCATCTGCTTTGCAGAAAGCGGCAGAGCCATGACGCTGTACGCCTCATCCCCTGACAGGCTGCCGATGTAAAGCGCTCCGAAACCCTTTAACATCTGGTGCACTCCAATCATAAAAAATATACAGGTGAAACCTGCTCCAATTACCAACCCTCCGCCAGAAGATTCCAGATACAAGAAGAGGGCCAGTCCAAAGGCCAAAAGCAGCAATGAGACGCCCAGCCTTTCCGCGCAAAGCTTCATATTTAAGTTTAGAGATTTGATGAACATAAGGAACACCTCACTTTACTTTGACAATGCCCATACTGGCGCCGTACTGCACGATGGCACAGCCCTCACTGACAGGTTCCACATGGGAAAAGATCAGCGGAACGACAAATTCTCCGTTCTCGTCCATGTAACCCCAGCCCTTTTCGTGCGTTTCATGTTCTACCAGGACCTTAGTAAAGCCTTCCGAGAAAACACAAAACCTGACGCCTACGATACACCCTTTCGACCGTTCCGCTATGGTTCGTCCCTTCTCATCGACAATCAAGATTCGCTTTCCCGTATCGACAACACCTTTGCCCTCTCGAAAGCTTCCCGCTTCCCGGCCGCCTCCCAGGGTGAGCACCATCTCTCCTTTGGTATTCATATAACCACATTGGCCGTTTTCCTTTTTTACATAGGAAACGCCGTGGTCGAACTGGTCGATGGAGCAAAATCGCTCGCCTCCGAACTTCAGGCGTCCGTCCTTGTCTCTGATTACGAGAAATGCATCGTCATCCTTCGTCTTTACCAGTTCGCTATACAAGCCTTCCCCCAGAGGGCTTAAGCTTTGTTCGTACTCTGCGTATGTACCACTTCTGCATTCGAGAATCCTGTCAGGCTCCCCACGCCCATCGTCATAAATGGACAGCAGACCCTCTTTTTCCCACGTGACAGTTGTTTCTTCTTCAAAAGTATAGAGCTCATTTCCATGACGATCTATGACCATATACGACAGATTATCTCCGTTTCGAACTAAAGCATAGTCACCGTAAAAAGCCTCCGCATGGTCGTAGCGGGCCTTGATCAGTACCTTGCCGTCTAAGTTCATATAGCCGTACTTCCCGTCTTCGCAGTAAATGAGCCTGTCTTTTCCCCCATATTCCAGCACGCCTCTGGCCCTCCACTGGGGCTTTCCGTCTTTTACCGTCATCACACTCATCATATCGCCTTTGCTCACAAAAAAGACACCGTCGATGTATTCAATATGATGGGAGGTGCTGGGCGGCAGCACCCATCGGATTTCTCCTGCAGACTGATAATCCTTCGGATGCTCACCGGCTTTCACAAAGCCGTAGATCCCCAGGCCCATGCACAGTAACAGTAAGATTGCCGCCATGGAGATAAAACGTTTTGCTGTCATTTGGATCACCTCAAAATATCACTTTCATGGCTTCTTCCAGCGTGGAGTTGTACTTCTCGCGAATATCGTCGCAAGGCGCGTTCATGGTCACCTGCCCCTCTTTCAAGACGATGACCGAATCAAATAATCTCTCAATTTCCGAAATCAGGTGGGTCGCCACCAAAATCGTTCCTTTTGAATCAAAGTTTTCTAATATGGTATCCAGCACGTTATCTCTGGCTGCCACATCCACCCCGCCCAGAGGCTCGTCAAGGAGATAGAGTCTGGCGTTTCGCGCCATGGCAAAACTGATCTGCACCTTGTCGATCATCCCTTTGGACATCTCTTTAAATTCTTTTTTCGCGCTGATTTCAAATTTGTCCAGAAGCTCCATAAATCGTTCTCGATTGAAATCCTCGAAAAACTCTACATAGATTTCCAAAATATCTTCCGCCGTGCGGTTCAAAGAAAATGCCGGCCGGTCTGGAAGATAGGCCACATGGGCCTTGCTCTTGGCCCCGGGCTTTTCGCCGTCAATCAGCACGGTACCTGTATAAGTGGTGTACAGGCCCGCCAAAATCTTCAGCAAGGTCGTCTTGCCGCTGCCGTTGGGTCCCAGCAGGCCGATGATCCTGCCCTCGGGAATCTCCAAATCGACATCTCTCAGAGCCTGCACGCTGCCAAAAGTCTTATTCAGATTTTCTACCTTTACAATCGGCGGATTCTCCACCAATCTCAATTTACGCTCTTCCATCTCAAATCCCTCTTACATCGCCTCTCCAAATCCGTCACTCATATCAATCTCACGAAAAAATTCTTCAATCTGCTCCTTACTGAATCCCAATCCTTTCATCTTTTGCAGAAATTCACTGACGATTTTCTCTGCAGCTTCTTTTCTCACCTGATCGATGATTGCGGTATCTGTCGTTACAAAGCGTCCCGTGGTGCGCTCCGATATCAAAAGCCCTTCTCTCTCCAGCTCCGCCAAAGCACGCTGCATGGTATTGGGATTTACGCCAAAATCCTCCGCCAGCTCTCTGACCGACGCAACCTTTGCTCCTGCAGCCAGTTCCCCCGATACGATGGCCGCTCTGATCTTATCCATAATCTGCATGTAAATCGGCAGGTTCTCATTGAGTAATTTGTCCATAACTGCCTCCTTCCCTTCATGTATTATTGTATTATCTACTTAATACAATAATGCTAGTTTGCAAAAAAGTCAATAGATTTCTGCTAAAAAAACCTGCTAACAAAAGTCAAGTGCTTTTCGTCAGGTTTTCAAATTATTTT
>URXI01000183.1 GCA_900551775.1 uncultured Eubacterium sp.
ACTCAATCTCAGGTGTTTTGTACTCGAGCCATGGCATTCGCTTAATCTCAGGCGTTCTGTACTCGAGCCAAGGCATTCACTCAATTTAAGGTGTTCTATATATTAGTCAAGGCATTCACTCGAGCCAAGGCGTCCTGTACTCGAGCCATGGCGCTTCCCTTAACTTAAAGCGCTTAGCCCCGCACGCCTCTTGCGATGCCGCTGATCTCCACATCCACTTTCACCACGTTAAACGCTGTCATAGATTCGATGACCTCTGCCAGGCGTTTCTGAAAATCCATGGCAGTTTCCCAAAGGGGGCTGCCTTCGCCAATCGCAATAGAAACCGCTACCACCAGGTTGTCAGGAGCCGTATTTTCATAAACTCTCATCACTTCTGCAACACCCTCCACTTCGCCTCCAACACAGGATGCAATATCTGTCAGGACAGTATCAGAGATAAAGAACTCGCCCATATAGCTAAACGTAGGCCGCACCACCGTCTTTTCAGAGAATTGTGCTTTCCCGCCCACATTCATTCCGCGGAAGATGCGTAGTGGATCCAAAAAGTATCCTGCAAAGTCCCTCTTCAACTGCAAAGTCGGCACAGGGATGATATGCTTGCCCTGTATGTGTCTCTGTTTGTCAGCAGCTTCCCGTTCTTCCGGTGTGGTAATATCTTCAATATAGATGCGCTCGTCCGCCGGCGGCAGATCCAGACGCGCAATAATTTTGTCCGTCATACGATCACTGGTTCCAATGATTAACAGAGAAGATGGATTCAGTTCCCGTATTCTCGCAGCTACCGAAGATGCATGGTCATCCAGGGTAAACAGTGCTGTTTTGATGGCTCCGGCCATGGTCTTCTGCCTCTTGGCAGAAATGCCAGCTTCTACTCGATTTTTGTAGATGAACAATCCATCGTCGATGATGCTCACTATGTTCTTTTCCTTGCATAAATTGATGGCCTGGTATGACTTTCCAGTACCACTTTTACCCGTCAAAGTATAAACTTTCATCTTTACTTATACTCGCCCTTCTGCTATAATAGAATTCGAATTCAAGACATGTCTTAAAGGAGGATATATCATGGCTTATAAAATTACAGACGCTTGCATCAGCTGTGGAGCTTGTGCAGCAGAATGTCCAGTTGAAGCTATCTCTGAAGGCGAAGGTACATATGTAATCGATGCTGATAAGTGCATTGATTGCGGCGCTTGCGCTGGTGCTTGCCCAGTAGATGCTCCAGTTGAAGGTTAATCGAAACACATAACCAAATGATAAAGCTGTTTCTTAAGAAACAGCTTTATTTTTTTCTCCTCGCTCGGGCCAATGTCTCAGCGGCCTCCGACAGACTAATTATCCTTTTTCGCTTTGTCCTTAGAAGTTTGCTCTTTCTTCTGAATATCGTTCATATGGTACGCCAAAGAATGCAAGCTGTCAGATAAATGTACATTCTCCAGTGCCACATGCTTCGGCACTTCGATATCTGTCGGTGCAAAATTCCAGATACCCTTTACTCCAGCGAAGGAAAGTTTATCTGCCACTTCCTGTGCGTTATTTTGATTCACACAGATGATACCGATATCAATTTCTTCATCCTCCACGTATTCAACAATATTCTCATAGTCCATAATTTCGATGCCGTCAAGATCCTTGCCGATCAGCTTGGGACTGATTTCGAACACGCCGCAGACCTTGAATCCCTGCTTGTGGAAGTGGGTGTACTTGGCGATGGCCTGGCCCAGATTTCCTGCGCCCATGATGACCATCCTGTACTCCTTGTCTAATCCGAGGATTGCGCTGATCTCATCGTAAAGCCCGTCTACGCTGTAGCCGTAGCCCTGCTGCCCGAATCCGCCGAAGTTGTTCAAATCCTGTCTGATCTGCGATGCCGTATAACCGATCAAGTTACTGAACTCCTTTGAGGAGATCTTCTCCACACCCTTTTTCCGCAGTTCTATCAAATATCTCCTATATCTGGGGAGCCGTTTAATGACTGCATTAGATATCTTTGCATTTTTCATTTCCTTCACCACCTTTTCCTGATTTATCTGGTACCAATTCTGCCCTTAAGACAGAATTCTCGATGAAACATGAGGATATTTCCTATGTTACAAAAAAGCCCGCCAGAGGCTGACGGGTTTTCCTTGCTATTCCTGTTCGCAATTTTCTTCAACGTATCTGACTAAATCGCCTACTAGCTGGAACTTCTCAGCTTCTTCATCAGGAATCTCGATATCGAATTCTTCTTCGATCGCCATGATGATTTCTACAGCGTCAAGAGAGTCTGCTTCCAAATCCTTCATCAGATTGGTATCCATCGTCACTAAAGACTCCTCCACGCTCAGCTGATCCATAATAATTGATCTTATTTTATCAAAAGCCATACCTAACCTCCATCTGTCATTACTAAATTACAAAACTTATTATAGTTGACTACTATATGTAATGCAAGACAAAATTTCAAGTTTTTTCTAATTCTATTACAATTCCATCCAATTGTCGTACGCTTCTTCCAGTTTTACCCGCGAATCCTTGACTTTTTCGTCGAGTTCTGTCAAAAGCTGGGGATTCGTCAAATTCTCGGCTTTGCACATCTCCGCTTCCATTTCGGATATCTTTCCTTCTAATTCTTCGATCAAAGCTTCCAGCCGCTCCTTCTCCCTGATCCTGCGCCGCTCCTCTGCTTCTCTTTTCTTTTTCAGCGCCCGTTCTTCCGCCGGACTGAGATCCGCATTCTCATCAAAATCGGCAGCAGCGCTTTTGACCTTCTCTGACTCTGAAAGTTCCTTCAAGTATTTCTTGCCTGACTCGATAGAAGTCTTCTTCTCTACATAATAGTCGTAGGTTCCCAGGTATTCCGTCAAACCTTCTTTTTCTAATTCCAAAATCCTGGTCGGTATTTTGTTGAGAAAATACCGGTCATGGGAGACGACGATAATCGTTCCCGGATACTCCAGAAGTGCGTCCTCGAAGACCTCTTTAGAATCGATGTCCAGATGGTTGGTCGGTTCGTCCAGCACCAGCACATTGGCACCGCTCATCATCAGCTTCAAAAGGGCCAGTCTGGCCTTCTCTCCGCCAGAGAGAGACCCTACTTTTAGGAACACCTGGTCGTTCTTAAATAGAAAACGACCCAGGATGGAACGGATCTCACTGTCCTTATAGAGCCTGTAGGAATCGTGCACCTCATCCATCACCGTCGCTTCGTTATTCAAAAGCATCTGTCCCTGATCGTAATAACCGAACTGCACGTTGTGGCCGATTTTCAGATAACCCTCTCCCGGAGAAAGCTCCTCCATCATGATCCTAAGCAGCGTCGTCTTGCCCACGCCGTTGGGACCCACGATACAGATTCGCTCACCTCGTTTGATATCAAAATTCACGTGTTCAAACAAGTCTCTGCGGGAAGCCCCGAATCCGAAAGACTTTGCCAGTCCCTCCGCGTGTAGGACGTCACTTCCGCTCTGATATTGCTGGCGAAAATGAATCTTCACCTTGCCAACCTCTGCCTCCGGCCGCTCGATACGCTCCAGGTGGTCCAGCCGCTTCTCCCTGGAGGCGGCGCGCTTTGCCAGCTTCTCGGTGCCCCGTTCCTTGAAACGTCTGATCAGGTCTTCCTGTCTTTTGATTTCCACCTGCTGCTTGTTATAGGCCCGCATCTCAGCTTCCCGCAGCGCCCGCTTTTTCTCGGCAAAGGCGGAGTAATTGCCATCGTAGCACTTCAGCTTGTGATGCTCCACCTCAAAGATGCGGTTGGTCATCTGATCGAGGAAATACCGGTCATGGGATACCATGATGATGGTTCCCTTGTATCCCTTCAGATACTGCTCCAGCCATTTCAGGGTACCGATATCCAAGTGGTTGGTCGGCTCGTCGAGAAAAAGAATATCCGGTCTCTCAAGCAGCAGACATGCCAGTGCAAGCCTGGTCCTCTCGCCGCCGCTGAGGGTACTGATCTTCTTGTCATAATACTCTTCCCCAAAAGCCATGCTGTTCAAGATACCCGAGATTTCGCTTTTGTAAGAATAACCGCCCTCGTTCTTAAAAGTATCTGTCAGCGTCGCATAACGATCCATCATGCAGCCTGCCTCGGCACCTAATTCGCTGATTTTGATGGAAAGCGCCGTCAGTTCTTTTTCCATTTCTTCAAGTGGTTTGAAGATCTTGTGTATTTCTTCCATGACCGTGTTTTCACGATCAAAGTTATCCTTCTGTTTTAAGTATCCTATGGTCTGATTCTGCGACAAGAAAAAGTTGCCCTCATCTGCCTGCAGCTGTCCCGAAAGGATGTTGAGCAAAGTCGTCTTACCCGCTCCGTTGGCGCCGACAATGCCGATGCGGTCCCCCTCATTGACATGGAAAGAAACACCCTCCAAGATGGTGTCCACGCCATAGGTCTTCGTGATGTCTTTTGCTGATAAAATTACCATGTGTAAATTTCTCCAAAATAATATGTTAAATTGCCAGACTCGGATAAGCATCCAAGTAAAGGTCGTCTGCGCCTTCTTTCTGATATTTATAATAGGCTGCACAGGCGATCATCGCCGCATTATCGGTGCACAGAACAGGATCTGGAACATAGAGCTTGATTCCATGCTTGTTGCACTCCTCCTGCAGATCCCGCCGCAGCTTGGAATTAGCCGCAACGCCTCCCGCCAGAACGAGTTTGTCCTGTTTTCTATCCTGAGCCGCCTCCATCGCCTTTTTGACGATGACCTCTATGACCGCCGCCTGAAAGCTGGCCGCCACATCGGGCACGCTGATCTCTCTGCCAGCCTGTCTTTCTGTATTCAGGTAATTGAGCACCGCTGTTTTCAGACCGCTGAAGCTGAAATCCAGGCTCCCTTTTTCTAAAAACACCCGTTTGAAGTGAATCGCCTCTGGATTGCCTTCTTTCGCTGCCTTGTCGATCTTCGGTCCGCCGGGATAGCCCAGACCGATGACGCGAGCCACCTTATCATAGGCTTCTCCGACCGCATCGTCCCGCGTTCCTCCCAGTACGACACACTTGCTATAATCGGTCATTTCCACGATGTTGGTATGTCCGCCTGATACGATCAGGCTCATAAACGGCGGCTCCAAATCAGGGTACTGAATAAAGTTAGCGCTGATATGTCCATGCATGTGATTGACCCCTACAAGAGGTATGTCCTTAGCAAAGGCAATGGCTTTTGCTGTGGCGACACCCATGAGCAGTGCACCTACCAGACCCGGACCATAGGTCACCCCCAGAAGGTCGATGTCGTCCAGGGTCACCCCTGCTTCAGCAAGGCTCTGCTCCACTACGGTATTCATGTTCTCAAGATGATGGCGTGAGGCAATCTCCGGCACCACGCCCCCAAAGGCGGTGTGAATATCGATCTGCGATGAAATGATATTCGAAAGCACCGTCCTGCCGTCTGCAAGAATTGCCACCGAAGTCTCATCACAACTGGATTCAATTGCCATCGTCAAAAACTTTTGATTTTTCATATCTATCTGACTAAGCACCGGTCGTCAGGCCCCAGGTGCCTGCAATTTTCACAGGACTGATAGTCCGACATGGTAAAGGTGTCAAAGTCGTATCTCCTTTCAAAGCGGCTGCAGTGAGTACAAATCTCCATCAAACCGCCGTATCTTTCTACATCGTCGTAAGGTCTTTTTTCCATTTCCATCGCACAATCCTCCTAAATCAGACTCGTTGTTAAAGCTATTTTGGTCTGATTTGCCTGGGATTATGCATTTTTGCGGGGAGCCGCCCAAGATGAGCGTCCCCCTAACAGCGCCACATGATGATGGCATCTTCGCCATTATCTTCGTAATAGCCTTTTCGCAGGCCTGCTTCTTTAAAGCCGAACTTCTTATAAAGTCCTTTTGCCGCCTCGTTGCTGGCACGAACTTCCAGGGTATGGGCGATAATGCCTTCCGCCTGCGTAGCTTCCAGCATGGCTCCGATCAAAGCTGAACCGATTTGCCGTCTGCGATGTGACGGTGATACGGCTACATTGTTGATATATCCCTCTTCTGAGACGAGCCAGATGCCCAAGTAACCCACTACTTCACCATCAAGCTCAGCCACAAAATACTCCGCCATCTGATTTTCTGTCATGTCACGATAGAGCGATTCTCTGGACCAGGGCGAAGCAAAACACTCCTGCTCCAGGGCGGCGATGCCGTCCAGATCTTCCGCTCTTCCTTTTCTGATCACTAATTCTGTCATATGTCTATCTCGCTTTAAATCTGGCCATTTTGGCTGCCCGTTCTTTCGCAAGGCTGCCGTCTTTCAGCTTCTGCTCTGCTTCCGTCACTCTCATATAGTCAGGGAGCAGCTGATTCACAGCGAGGGTCTCACCTGCTTTGTACTTCTTCAGGGCTGCATGGGCAGTCATGGCGGCATCCTGATAGCGCTCTTCCTTTTGCGCCAGCAAAATGCGGCAGCCCGCAGTTTTCTGAATTTTTTCCTGAAACTCTGCAAGCTCCAGGCCATACGCGTCGATGCCGTCGCCGAAAAATCTGATCGTAGACGCCTGCAGCATGCCACAGGGCATTTCCGCCCGCGCATCGGCTAGATGCGCTTCTATGGCACTGAACACTTCTGTCAGCAGGTAAGGTCCGCTGGTCAGAATATCCGCTCCATCTTCGTCAAAGACGCCGCCGTAAACCTGGCCCCTGCGGGCATTAAAGATGGGAACGATCAAAGCGCTTCCGTCACATTTCTGTTTGAACATATCCAGTGTTGGAACGGATATGGCCGGCAAGTCCAACGCCTGGGCTATGGCCCTAGCGGTGGATAGCCCGATTCTGATCCCTGTAAAAGAGCCGGGTCCGATAGAAGCGGCGACTGCTGACAACGCGGACTTGGCGATTTTTCGTTCATCCAAAAGCTGCTGTGCCATAGGCATCAGGTCTTTCAGGTGATTCATCTCCTCCGCAGACACTTTCAGAGAACAGTTTCCACTGTCGTCTATGAGGGCGACGCTGCCCAAGGGTCCGGTGGTCTCTATGGCTAAAATGTACATTTGTAGATTCGCTCCCCTTCCTTCTGACCATATTCAATGAAGATACACAAAGTGTCATCTGGCAAGATTTCCGCCACCTGATCGGCCCATTCCACGATGGATACGCCGCCTGCATAAAAATATTCCTCCGCACCGATTTCGAACAGATCGTCCGCACTTTCAAGACGATAGACGTCAAAATGATACAGCGGCAGTCTGCCTGAATGATATTCCGAGACTATCGTAAAAGTAGGGCTTGTAATCGTCTCCTTAACGCCAAGCCCCTCAGCAATATACTTTGTCAGTGTGGTTTTTCCTGTTCCGAGATCGCCAATCAAAGCCACCACAGTATCCGGCCGCAGATTCTCCGCCAATCCATGCCCAAAATCCCTCGTATCTTCTTCACTTTTGATCAATACTTCTCTCATATATATCATGCACCTTTATGTAGAAATTTCGAAATCCTCTTGTAGACGAGGAAGGTAATCAGTGCGTTGATGCCTGCTTTCAGCAGGTTAAACGGTATGATAATCGGGATCAGCATTGCCACTACTGCTTCCCGCGGTGTGCCCATGAATAAAGGCGTCACGATGAGATTGGCCACACACATCACTGCCGTAATGACGATGACACCTACAGCCAAAGCAAAGATCGCTTCTTTTTTTGATTTTTTGTGTCGATAAAGTCCACCTGCAATCAGTGCAAAGAGTCCCGTTGCAGCAAAGTGCATGATGAACCCATATACCCCGTTTCCGCCCAGGGCAAAAGCCTGAATCAGGCTGACGATCAAGGTAACGACTAAGCCGGAAACCGGTCCAAAGGCAAAGGTCGTGATATAGATCGGCACGTCCGCGGGATCGTACTCGAGAAAAGGTGCCGGCGGATATGGTATTCTGATCAAAAGAACCAAAACACAGGAAATGGCCACCATCATGGCCAGTTTGGCTATTTTTACTGTATTAAATCTGTTGTTGTTCATTCTTCCTCCGTTAACTGAAACTCCGCCTGGGAGAGTTTATAAATCGCATCTGCATAAATTTTTGTCATCATCATCAGTTTTTCGATGGACAGGCGCTCATCTTTTTGGTGCATCAGATCCGGATCTCCCGGAAACATGCCTCCGAAAGCGACAATATTCTTTGCCGCTCTTGCATAGGTGCCGCCGCCGATGACCAGCGGCCTGCTCTCATAATCGCCAGTATTCTGCTGATAGACCTCCATCAGCGTTTTGATCATGGGACTATCCGGATCCATAAAGATCGGTGCCTGCGCCCTGCCTTTGATGATACCCAGATCGTACTTGTTGATGATCGGCATGATCCCTTCAAAAATCTGCTCGTCCGTGCAGGTTACAGGATAGCGGACATTGATGGTTAAGGTGATGGACTCTCTGTCATAAGACACCAAGCCCACATTGAGGGTCAGTTTTCCCGACACCTCATCGCTGAATCCGATGCCCATCTTCTCTCCGTTAAATTCAAATCCGATGTAAGTATTGTAAAGCTGGATAAAGTCGTTGACATCGTCATTAGCAAAGTTCAGCTGTCCCAAAAAGTCCATCATGATGGAAATAGCGTTGAGGCCTGCCCCCGGTGAAGCACCG
>URXI01000184.1 GCA_900551775.1 uncultured Eubacterium sp.
CTCCCGCCTCTGGCGCTGAAACCGTCGGGCATGGTATAGGATATAAAGTTGGCCCATTCGGTCATATTGGCTTTTCCGATGAGCACGGCACCCGCTTCTCTCAGCCGTCTCACGAGAAAGGCGTCTCGCCTGGCAAAGCTGTCTCTAAGTGCAAAGGAGCCTGCGGAGGTGTGCATATCATCGCCTGTGGCTATGTTATCTTTTAACAGTAATGGAATACCGTGAAGCAGACTTCTGACAGCCCCTTCCGCACGCTCCTGATCAAGCCTTCTGGCAGCATCCAATGCGCCTGGATTGACTTCTAGAACCCCTTGAAGTGCAGGACCTTTTTGGTTCATCGCCTCAATCCGATTCAGACATTCTTTGGTTAAATCATAAGAGGAAAACGCATGCTGCTCCATCAGGCTTGCCGCTTTCCTTATGGTCAGTTCTATTACATTTATTTTCATTTATGAATCCTGTCTTTTGATAAAAACGCCTTCTGCAGCAGATTGTATGTCTCCATCGCACATTGCAATGCTTCCATTGACAATGACGCAGGCAATGCCCAAAGGTGCCTTTGCCGGTTCCACAAAGGTATTGCCTTCTCTGACAGCGTTGCGGTCCAATATGGTGATATCCGCATCTTTCCCAGCCTGCAGCCGTCCCTTCCCTGTCAGGCTCATCCGGTTCGCTGGCAGGAGGGTCATCTTTTCGATTGCTTTTTCGAAGGTAAGAATCCCCATCTCGCGGCAGAGCAGCCCCAGGACTCTTGGAAATGTACCCGCAGTTCTCGCATGTCCCTGATCCTCCACAAATTTGCCGTCGCTGGCCACGATAACGGTGTCATCCTCGTAAGCGCGGTAGACATTTTCTTCTCTCATGGCAAAACACACCACGCGGGTATCAGGCTCTTCCTTTCGCAGATAATCAAAGATTTCTTTCGTGCAGAAGCAGTTCTTATACCTGCCCTGAATGGGAAGAATTGCATCATAGCCGACTCCCCATTTTTCTAGAGCACCCTCGTCAAACACCGTAGAGCCGATCAAGGTGCTGAAGGCGTTATAAGGGTAGCAATCCGCAGTAATATCGACACCTTCTTCCCTGGCTGCCTGCAGCAGTGACAAAGCCTCCTCCATATACCGTTTATCCCCATAGCCTGCACAGCTGCCGATATGGGAAAACTCCAAAGGCACACCGGTTTCTCTAGACAGGGCGATACATTCTCTAACGCTGTCAAGGCACTTTTCTGCATCATAGCGGTAGTGCACCGTAATGAGCGCATTGGGATAGTCCTTTAATACAGAGCAAACGCTGACCAGCTCATCAAAGGCACAGCCTGGCGTGTATTCCAGGCCGAAGGATAAGCCTGCTGCGCCAAGTTCCAGGCTTTTTCTCACTTCCTCCCTGGCCGCCTCTATCTGTGGCTGGCTGATTGACGCATAAACGTCGCCTTGACGATAGGCGGATTGTCCCGCTGCATCTTTAAAGAACTTTCCCCTGATTGTATTGTAACCCTGTAACAGCATCGTGTTGACAGGTGCGCCCTGCCTCTTCATGCAGGTTAGATAGTGTTCCAGATCCTCTGGAGAAAATCCGCAGTTCCCACCGACGACAGTGGTCACGCCCATGCGCAGTGCCGCACGCTCTGTACTATAATCGATTTCCCCATTTATAAGAGGGTCTTCATGAATGTGGATGTCGATAAAGCCGGGAACCACGTAAAGTCCTTCCGCGTCGATGATCGTCTCCGCATCCAAATCTTCATCTGTCAGAGCTGCAATTTTTCCATCTTTCACAGCGATGTTCCTTTTCCCACAGAGTCCCGTTTCCGGATCAAACACGGTTCCGTTTTTAATAAAAAGATCCATAATCCTCCCTCATAAAGGCGACAGAGCCAGGCCCTGCCGCCCAACGTATTTTACTTAAATAACTGATACTGGTATGCCGTGCAGATGAACAGCCGGATCGCTTCATAGAGGGAAGCAACCACTGCATATTCTTTTTCGTTATGGGTATAGGCACCGCTGACGCCGCACTGGCAGACTACCTTCGCGCCGCCTGCAGCCATGTAAGCCGCATCGGATGAACCACCCACCACGATACTGCCAGTCACTGTACCGCCGATCTGGTCGTTGACCGCTTTGACCGCCTCGTAGGCCGCTTTGACGCCCTCCGTCGTTTCGAAAGGAATCATGTCGTCGGTGCGGATCAGTTCTGTGCTCGTCCCTTCAATATACGGCGTTTCGCAGGCCTTGCGCATCTGCGCTTCGCAAGCTTCCAGGGCGGCAAAGGATTTGACCCGCACGTCGATCGTGGCTTCACAGTAGGCCGGAATGCCGTTGGTGACGGTTCCGCCTTTGATGGTGTTGACACTGACAGAATAATCTCTGTCCTGATCCTTTGGCGTGACGGCCTGTAGTGCGATGACCTTGTGGCTTATCTCTTCAATGGCATTGCGGCCATCATCGAAGGCGTGACCAGGGGGGCTGGCGACACCATGCACCTTCAGCAAGAACTCGTAGCAGCCCTTTCTGCCGATACACAGCTGTCCGCTCTCATAGCGGTTTTCCATATTAAAGGCCGCCAAAATATCTTTTGTATATGCCTTAATCTTCTCAATAGCCGTACCGCCCTGATGGTTGACCTCTTCATCACCTACAAAGAACAGTCGTACAGGTGCATCCTGGAAGCCAAATTCCCGCAGAGCTTTGATGGTGAAAAATGCGATGGCGATGCCGCCTTTCATGTCACAGACACCTGGACCGTAGGCTTTCCCATCTTTGATATGAAACGGTTTCTCTCCTGCACTTCCCGATGCAAAAACTGTGTCATAGTGCCCGGTGAAGACGATTTCCTTTTCTGCTGCATCTTTGTTGAGCAGGCCCGTCACAATCGGCGCATTCTCTTCACCTACCTCGATCAACTCGGTCTCCAAGCCGATATCATCAAAATTTCTTCTCAGAAATGCCGCCGTTTTCAGTAAGTTCTCTTTTTCGCCATGGCGGCCCTCCAAATTGACCAGCTCTTCTAAAAAGCGTACCACATCTTCTCTGTTTTCTTCTATGTAGTGGTCAATTTTGTTCAATAGTTCTTCTGTAAACACTGCTGTCTGCCTCCTATTCTTTCTTAAAACGGTCCATATCCGATCAATGTAGCGATGGTCACGGACGCAAGTCCAAACCCAATCCAGATTAAGCACAGAGGCATAACCCACTTGAGGTATTTGTCAAACGGCACCTTCGAAACTGCGACTGCTGCCATCAGGCTGCCCAGAGTCGGCGCGATCAGGTTGGTAAATCCGTCGCCGTAGTGGAAGGCCAGGACTGCTGTCTGTCTGGTAATTCCTAAGGTGTCAGCAAGTGGTGCCATAATCGGCATGGTTGCAGCAGCTTGTCCGGATCCAGAAGGAATCAGAAAGTTCATCAGCAGCTGGAAGACATACATGCCGTTGGCAGCGATCACCTTTGGCAGGCCGTCTAAGGCCCCTGAAGCGTAATATACGACAGAGTCGATGATGCCCCCATCCTGCAGGGTCAGCAGAATCGCCTTCGCAACACCTACGACCAGTGCCGCAAAGACCATGTCTTTGGTGCCTCTGACAAAAGACTGCGCCACTTTGTTCGGTCCCATGCCGCTGATCAGACCGGAGGCGATGCCCAAGATCAGAAATACCGTTGCGATTTCTTCCATATACCATCCCCACTGAAAGACGCCGAAGACCATGAGGGCGATGGTTGCAAAGAATCCGATGATGACGATGATTCTCCTGGCATCCAGTGTCGTGTCCACATCATCGCGGGCGACTTCTTCGCCGCCTTCTAATTCCACACCGTGCATGATACTCAAAGTTGGATCTGCTTTGATCTTGTTGACATAACGGATGATGTACCAGCCTGTAACGACCAATATGATGCCATACCAGATAAGTCTGTAGCCTAAGCCGGAATACAGCGGCAGGTCAGCAAGCCCCTGGGCGACGCCCACGGTGAAATGTTTGATCAAGCCGGTCGTAAAACCAATTCTGGCGCCCACCATGACTACCGCCAAGGCCACCATACGGTCCAGCTTCAGCTCATTGCATAGCGTGACCAATAGCGGAATAAAGACGATGACCTCTTCCGCCATGCCGATGGTTCCTCCCAATACAGAAAAGAGGAACATGAATAACAGAAGAATCAAATTCTGTCGTTTGCCGAATTTCCTCGCCATGCTGTGGACACCCGCAGTCAGCGCCCCGGTATCCTGCAGAATCATAAAAGAGCCGCCTAGAATGAAAATCAAGAAGATGATGTCCGAAGAACTTTCCATACCAGCGATAAACTGTTTCATTACGTCAAAAAATCCGATGCCGCCGTCGCCGGTAAAATGGAAGGACGCTGCGTCCACCACTTCTTTTCCAGTGGCTTCATCAATGACCCTGTCATAAGAGCCCGCCGGAATCAGCCATGTCATCAAGGCACAGATGACAACCATGGCAAAGAGCAGTACATAAGTGTGAGGTACTTTGAATGATCGTTTTTTCTTTTCCATTTTTTCTCTCCCTAATTAAAAATCAAATAATAACGGATCATGAGCTCATTTTTATATATAGCAGCCTTTTTTGCTGCGATATAACGCAAATCAGATCAAAATGACATTGGTCAGTCCAAGAACAACTGCCACAGTGATAGTAGGCAGCAGCGTGTATTTGTAAATTTCGATCTCCTGTCCGCTTTTTCCCGCTGCCGCCGCAACCAAAGCCGTCGTCGTAGGGCCGATGGCCCCTCCTACCGAGGCGGCAATTGACTGGACGGCGCACATCAGTGCGGGCGCCATGCCCAGAGATATGGCTGCTGTTTCCTGCAGCGAGCCGAAAAGAATATTGGAATTGGTATTGCTGCCCGTGATAAAAGCGCCAAGCATGCCGATGACGGAAGCCATAAAAGAATATCCCCGGCCTGTCAGTTCCACAATTCCCGTCGATAGAATCGTCGTCATGCCGCCATCCATCATGATGGAAGCCGTGCAAAGGAGAAACAGCAGCGTAATCTCTGTCGGTATAATCTTTCGAATCGTATTTTGAAGGATAAGGCCCATTTGTTCTCTCTCCAGGCGGCCAATCCGTTCGTAGCAGATAACACTGACGATGGTGGTCAGCAAAATGATGGTGAACGGATATTTCAATATATTGAAGACCACATAGTCTGGTTTTGCTTCTACGATTGCACCCTGCAAGGTCTCATAGCCGGGAAAGGATACAGAAATTTTAAGACCTGGATTCATCACAAAAAAGGTCAGAGACAACAGGATGATCAAAAGATAGGGAAGGACGCTCTCCAGCAATTGTCTCTTCTGTCCGGCCGGTGCAAGGCTTCTCGCTTTGCGGTCAGACAGCCGGTTAGCCAGCATCATGACAGCAACACCGATCATCCCTGTCACAAAACCGATAACCGAAATCATTTCATATTCTGCCATTACCGTCAGAGATGCTGTCATAGCAGCCCAAGCCGGCAATACATATTTCAGTCCTCTGAACACAAAGGCTGCGCCGCCATAGATAAAACAAACGCCCAGACCGCAGCAGAGCATACCCAGCGAACCGTAACGGGACATGCCGACCAGGATTTCCTTCAGCGGCGTGCTGGTCACCAGGTCAATGGCAAAGATGGAAGATCCCATGGATCCAAAGCTGATGGCCCAGGAGTGGCCTAGCAGGGAGGCTGCGGCAGCCTTTGCTGCAGGAAAACCCGATTTCATCAAAATCGTCGTGGCAATGACCGCTGGCAGACCGTAGCCTGCAATACCCTGCAGAAATGCGGAAAATACCCAGCTGATCATTAAAAACAACACAAATCTGTCGCGAAATACATTTGATAACCAGCGGTTGATGATGCTGAAACCGCCAGACACGTCAACCAGATTATATAAGAGCATGGCGCCAAAGGCGATCAGGCCTACAAAGACCGCCATCGTCATCCCCTTTTCAATGGTGATCACCATGCCCGGGGCGCCTGGCTTCGTCCAGAAGACAAATTCAGCAAAAGCCGTCAAAAAGGTAATCAGACCTGAAAGTTTTGCTGATAATTTTAGGACTAATAAGCAAACTAGCAATATGATAATCGGTATCAATGAAAGTAAAAAGTCTGTCATAAGTTCTAACCTCTCTTTACTAAAATCATAGCACGAATCGGAAATTTCAGAAAATACTGTTTATATATGTCGGTCATATCCATTCAGTATGACCAGATAAAACTGGTTGATGATATAATATGATGAGTACAGAAAAAGACGTGTGGTGAGATAGCATGGATATTAAGACGTTAAAAAATTTCATAACCATCGCAGAAAACGGCTCCATATGTAAGGCGGCAAAGGAACTGCATATGTCCCAGCCTCCGTTGAGCAAGCAGATCAAGCAGTTGGAAGAGGAACTCAATGTACAGCTATTTGACCGTTCAACGAGGGGTGTGGAACTGACAAATGAGGGTCGTCTGCTTTACGCCCATGCAACGTCTCTGGTGTCATACAACGATTTAATCATGCGCGAGCTGATGGATTCAGGCAGCGAAACGATCAGGCTGGGTATGATCACCTCATCCGTCCAATATTCCCTCAACCTGATTAAGAACTTTTACGAGGACAAGCCGGTTCATTTTGAAATCACTGAAAAAAACAGTTTTGAACTGCTCTCTCTCTTAGAAAACAACATCATCGATTTGGCTTTTATCCGCACTCCTTTTGACATGAATAAGCCCTTTGACTATATCAAATTGACCAACGACCATCTGGTGGCTGTGGGCAGGCCAGATTTTTTTCAAAGGGAGGGCGGCACCATTACCTTGCCTGAATTAGCAGAACTTCCTCTCATCACGGTACGCAGGTGGAAAAAATACATCGACATGAATATGAGCAGTTTCAGAGAAACGATCCGTTACAAATTCATCTGTGATGACAACCGCACGTCGCTGTTGATGGCCATGAATGGCATGGGTGTCTCTATTTTGCCAGATTCCATCGTTACCAAAGACCTTCTTCAGGAAATCATCAGGAAAAAGAGGATCGAAGGCGGAACGTTTAAAACCAGCATTTACGTCGTCTATAACCCGTCCCGCACCTTTAACAAATACACTGATGCGTTCCTGCGTTTTCTTTTGGACAAAAACATCGAAAGCGATGAATCATGAGACTCACCGCTTTTTTCGTACCCAATTTCATTTACACAGAAGCTTTTTCTATCGTTTCGTAAAGCATCGCTTTTTCCTCTTCGCTCAGCTTCATGGTCCGGCAGATTTTCTCCAGGGTCTCGTCGTCGAAGACGAAGCCCTCTTCGGTGCACAGCCTCGTAAAGTCATCCTTTCTGATGCCCGTCTGGCTGAAGGATATCTCCCCAGAAGCGATCTTTCTGTCATATATCCTGAAAAATGCCTGTTTAAACGTCATATTTCAATCCTCCTTTCTGCGGCGCCAAAGGCTGCCTGCCTGTGGGCGATAGAGAGAATCGTCCTTCCGCCACCTGCTTTCTTCAGCACCTTCATTATTTTTTCTTCTGTAGCAGAATCCAAATTTGCCGTAACCTCATCCAGCAAAAGAATTTTCGGATCAGAGGCGATGGCTCTTGCAACAGCTAAAAGCTGTCTCTGCCCTTGAGAGAAAAGGTCTGCACCGACGATGGTATCAAAACCCCGGGGCAGATCGTCTATAACGTCTCTAAGTCCTGCAAATTCAATTGCTTCAACGATGGCGCCCCTCTCAATCGAAGGGTCGCCCAGGCAAATCTGATCCCATATATTCCCTTTCACAAAGGAAAAATCCTGCTGCACGTAACCGAAAATTTTTCGCTTCTGACTGGCTGCAATGCGGTAAGTATCCACACCGTTCACCTTAACGCTGCCTTCGTCAGGCTGCAAAATCCCAGCTGCCAACTTGATCAAAGTGGATTTGCCTGCACCTGTGCGGCCCGTGAGAACCACATGCTCCCCGCTTGAAATCTTTAGGTTGAAGTCTTTGATTACATCGCATCCTTCCTCATAGGCAAAGCCGACATGCTGAAACTCCAGTTCGATGTCGGTATCCACAAGTTCCTCAAAAGTCTCTTTTTTCGTCTCTTCTGGCTGACTGAGAAAGTCTTTGACGCTGCCAATACCCGACATGCCTTTTTGAATCGCCGAAAGCTCTGTCCCCAAGCTGTCGATGGGTGAGAAAAGATTAGTAATCAGGTTCACCGACGCCGTAAGCTGTCCAATAGAGATGCCGAGAAGATTCCCAGCGCCTCCTGCCGCCAGATACAGGATAAATCCGATCGAACAGGCAGTCATAACCTGAATGATTGGAGAATAACAGGAATCATACAAGTTCACCTGGTTCATCGTGCGGTAGTTTTCTTCCAGATAAGTCCTGTACCGCTCTTCCATATATTTCTCTTTGTGGAAGGCTTTGATCATAAATATATTTCTCACGCTTTCACCGATGTGGTTGTTGACCCTGCCCAGTTCCTTCAGATTCGCCTTTTGGGAGCGGAGCATCCGCACCTTGAAAAACCAGGTCAGCAGACCGATCACCGGCACCAGGCACAGCGCAAAAACTCCCATGGCGGAACTGACT
>URXI01000185.1 GCA_900551775.1 uncultured Eubacterium sp.
GGTTCTTTTACTGCGCAGATCAAGTTCAGCTGCAAGAAAGCCGGCGCCTTTGTCAGAAGCGATCTGTCTGCCTATGGAAAATGGTATATAGATAAATTAAAATAACAAAAACATACCGAACCTCAATTAAAATATTAAAATAACATTTAGGTGCAATAATATTGAACGAGGGAGGTAGAGAAAATGAAGAAAATATATGGTTATATAAGAGTTTCGACGAAAGATCAGAATGAAGCCAGGCAGAGGATTGCTCTGGCGGAATTTCCCGTTCCAAAGGAAAATATCTTTATGGACAAGCTGAGCGGGAAGGATTTTAACAGACCGCAGTATAAGAAATTGGTACGAAAACTGCGGAAAGGCGATATACTGGTAATAAAGTCCATCGACCGCCTGGGACGGAACTATGAAGAAATATTGAATCAGTGGCGGATTATTACAAAAGAAAAGATGACCGATGTGGTCGTACTGGATATGCCGCTTTTGGATACCAGGCAGACTGGCAGGAATTTGACAGGAACTTTTGTAGCAGATCTGGTGCTGCAGATTTTGTCCTATGTGGCACAGACGGAACGTGAGAATATCAAGCAGCGGCAGATGGAGGGCATTGCAGCGGCAAAGATGCGGGGTGTCCGCTTTGGCCGACCTCGAAAAAACGTGCCAGGGGCGTTTTACAGTATCAAATCGGAATGGGAGGATAAGAAACTTTCATCGAGGGAGGCGGCCAAACGGCTGGGGGTTTCTCAGGATACCTTTCTCCGCTGGGTACACGGGAGATAGTGTTTGCAGGAAAAAGTAGGAAATTTCGTTCCCCTGATATATAGAAAAAATCGACATAAAAA
Organism: uncultured Eubacterium sp.; assembly: GCA_900551775.1. GTDB lineage: Bacteria > Bacillota > Clostridia > Peptostreptococcales > Anaerovoracaceae > Senimuribacter. Next base: position 840 of record URXI01000185.1, read on the forward strand.
TACATAATTCTTACTGCAATTCATTATAAACCACCTGAATGAAAAAGTCTGCTTTATCGTTCAGAACTTTCCCAGGAGGTGTGCCGATGAAAGAAACGAAGTGTAAAACTGGACTGCTTGAATATATCGCAGAGAATGCCGGATGCGGCTATCTCTCGGATCTGCACAGTAAAAAAAGAAACTTTCATATCTATGAGGTCATAATGAATATTGCGCCTTCAGATTATGACCTGAAGGAATGGGAGGATGCAGTCCGATACATCACAGGGAAAACGGTTTCTTTCCAGGACAGCGATCAGGCAGCAGAATATCTGCTGCAGCACTTGAAAAAATAAATCTCCCGCTGCTATCCTCACAGTAACAAATGATAACTTTGCTATTGTGAGGTTTTTTTGTGATCGCACCTTGCATTATCAATATAATTGTGCTAACATAATATACAGCATGCTGTATAATTAAGGAGGTCTTGATATGAACCACTCTTTTTTGAAATCAAAATGGAGTATTTTTATAGTAACAAGTATGGCAAACCTGGGAGTTTCCTTTGCCATCAATAGTCTGAATCTGGCGCTGCCTTTGATTCGCGAAGAATTTGGCGTGACCCAGTCCGATGTCAGCTGGCTGGCGCTAGTCTATTCGCTGCTTCCCAGCTGTATGCTGCTGCTTTTCGGGCGGCTGGCAGACATCTGCGGCTATCGGCGGCAGTATCTATTTGGATTTGCCTTCTTTACGGTCGTTTCCATGTTGGCGCCGATTTTGTCCTTTAATCTGCCGACATTAGTCGTGTTCAGGGCGCTGCAGGGAATCGGTTACGCCATTCTGATTTCCATCACGCAGGCGACAATCTTTAAAACATTCCCGGAAAACGAGAGAGGGAAGGCGCTGGGCATCAATTCCGTGTTCGTCTCAGTGGGTTTTGCTGCGGGGCCGACCATCGGAGGCGTGCTGCTGAATTTCTTTACCTGGCACTCCATCTTTTATTTTTGCGCGGTATTCAGTGCTCTGGGACTGATCGGAACCCTTTTGGCGATGGAGGACGACACGACGGAAAAAGAGACCCGGCCAAAGATGGACTCCGTCGGCGGACTGTTTTTTATGGTATTCATCGGCGCCTTGTCGGTGGGCATCAACTTTGTCGACGATTGGGGAATGTCCTGGAAGATCAGCACCTTATTTGCTATTTCGGCAGCAGGACTGTTTCTGTTCATCATCAGAGAAAGACGTGCAGAGCACCCGCTTCTGCCCCTCTACATCTTTAAAAACAGAACCTTTACTTTGGCTAACTGCACCTGCCTGCTGTCTTATCTGACCCAGCAGCTGACCACATATCTTTACCCGTTTTTTCTCGCCGACGTGATGATGATGTCAGCGTATCATTCGGGCTTGATTATGCTGACGGCGCCAGTTACCATGATGCTTTTTTCACCAGTGGGCGGCAGCATATCGGACAAAAAAGGAACAAAGCCTCCAGCGGTGCTGGGACTTGTGCTGATTATCATGAGTTGCCTGGGAACGGCATTTTTCCATCAGGGGCAGAGTCTTTTCTATGTCATCGTCATTCTGATTCTCATGGGTGCAGGCAACGGCCTCAGCGTTTCAGCCATCAACAGTGCGATTCTGGGTTCGGTCGATACGAGTATGTCTGGTGCTGCCTCAGGAACTTTGGCAACGATGCGTAACATCGGAAACACTCTGGGCATTGCCATAGGCAGTGTAATGCTGACCATGAGGCAGACGCACTATGGTAACCTGGCATTATCTCACATCAGCGTCTATCTGAAGGCGCAGAGAGATATCTTCCTCTTCGGCGCACTGGCAGCAGCTTTGGCAATCTGCCTGATATTGTTTATCCACGACAAAAAAGAAAAGCAGAAGGTCACCCTTGCTGCTTCACAATGCTAGCCAGCGCTTTATCCAGAAGGCGCTCAAACTGCAGTCTTTCTTCGGCACTCATACTTGAGAGTATTTTTTCTCCTGTATGGGTGCCGTTTTCTTTTATCTGAGATATCAAAGAGTCTCCCTGACTTGTAAGATTGAGCAGGGCGCGGCGTCCGTCCTCGGAAGATGGAACCATGGTGATGGCGTTTTTTTCACACAGGCGCTTGACGATGCCGCTGGCCGTCTGATGGGTGACCCCCAGATGGTTGCTCAGATCCCTTATGGAGACCCCTGGATGTTCACTGAGATAAATCAGAGCATCCGCCTGTTCAGCTGTCAAATTGATACTCTTTAAATTGTTATTTCTATTTGAAATAATGGTTTTTCCCAGCATGAGGATTTTTCTTGCTGCGAGGTATTCTGTGTTCATGTGGCTTTACCTTTCTTTGTTAAATTCGATGTCCGGAAGGAGTTCAAAGTAAAAATCAGAGTATTTCTGAGCCAGAGCCTGGATGCAGTCGTTCTGTACGACTTTGAATCGAGAGATGGAGACTTCGTCCCGGTCAAAGGTGATGTAGACGCTGATCCAGAGCTTGCGTCCGGTTCTCACGATGTCATAATAAAGTTTTTTGTACCCGTAGTTGTATAGAATCGGTTCTACCGTTTCTTTTATTTCATCGATGGTCTCTTCTTCTGGCGGAATCAAGAACAAGTCCCGCAGTCCGGTGACGACCGCTTTGATGGGCGCAGGAATCATGAAAATGGAGAGGACGACCGTGATGATCTGGTCCAAATAAGGAATCACTGGTGCGAACCACTGCGCCGTAATGACCACTGGCAGAAAGAAGGCCAGGGTCATCCCCATGGATACAATGCTGTCAATCTGCCAGCCCCGCATTTCCATAGATACTAATGGAGAATTGACTACTTTGTTTTTGTTCTTAAGATAGATAGAAACCAATACACCCAGAATTGCCGCAACTAATTCGAAATACGCCACGGTGCTGAAAGAGACAGTTCTTCCGCCGTGGAGCATGATCTCAATGTTGTTGATGATCAGCCCTACCGTGACAGCAGTCATGGTGACGCCTTTGACGACGACAAACATGGATTCGATCTGCAGATAACCAAAAGGATGCTTTTCCGTGGATGGCTTATAGAGGAGCGGAATCAAAAATATGGATGGGAGCAGCATGATAAACTCTACTGCATCGTAAACCGCATCCAGAAGGACGGCCTGAGAACTCGTATAGATTGCCATGAGAAGTTCGATGATGACGAAGAACAGATTTCCGTACAGCGAAACGGTCATGGCGGATTTTTCCTTTTTCTGAGCTTTTTTGCTCACATGCATAATTTCACCTCACTAACATTATATCTATCATACGCTATTTTCAAGGCTTTGACAAGAAAGCAGAAGTAAACCCCCGGTTCAGTCTTTCTAAACCGGAGATCAAAAAATCAACTCACGGTTAACTTTTTTTACTAAAGTCAACTTGCTCCCCATTGTTATTTTTTCACCGGAAGGCTACAATAACATCATAGGAGGTAGGGAAAATGAAAGAAATCAACATTGCACAGACGATTATTGATAAGAGAAAAGAGAAAGGCATCACCCAGGAAGATCTGGCAGAGTATATCGGCGTTTCAAAGGCGTCTGTATCAAAGTGGGAAACGGGGCAGAGCTATCCGGATATTACTCTCCTGCCACAGCTGGCAGCCTTTTTCAACATCAGCATTGACGAGTTGATGAACTATTCTCCCCAACTGACGGATCCGGATATCAAAAAGCTGTACCACAGACTGGCGAAGGACTTTAGCGAAAAACCCTTTGAAGAAGTTTATGAAGAGTGGGAGGCTGTGATAAAGAAATACTATTCCTGCTTTTCTCTTTTGCTGCAGATGTGCACTTTGATGGTCAACCATTACATGCTGGCAGAGGGCAAAGCGCGCCAGAAGGAACTTTTAGAAAAAATCATTGAGCTTTGCCTGCGCATCAAACAGGAAAATGATGATACCAGTATGGCAACCCAGGCCAACCAAATCCATGGAATATGCCTCTTGATGCTGAACAGACCCGCCGAGACAGTGGATTTGCTGGAAGCCGACGATTGTTATCTGACCAGTTCTCACAGCGGGCTTTTAGCAAACGCTTACTTGGCATTGGGGAGAAAAGATAAAGCGGAAGAGGTTCTGCAGGGAGATATCTACAGCCACCTGATGACGATAATCAACGAAGTGCCCATGCTTTTGAGTATCAATATGGAGAACCCTCGGAAAGCAGAGGAGATTGTTCAGCGGATGTTCTCGCTGACAGATTTATTCAATATCGAAAAATTGAATTTTAACGCAGTTCTGATTCTCTGCCTGGCAGCGGGCGAAACCTATGCTGCTTTTGGAGAACAGGATAAAGCGATGGAGTACCTGACAAGATATACAGACATTTGCTGCAATCTGGAGCTGCCCATGAGGATCCGCGGCGACCACTTCTTTGATCACATCGACAACACTTTGGATAAATTAGCCCTTGGAAGTGATGCGCCTAGGGAGGAACGTCTGATCCGCGAAAGTATGATCTGCGCGCTGGTGGAAAATCCGGCTTTTGCGCAGCTGGCAGAATTGCCGGAATTTCAATATTTGTTAAAGAGATTAGAGAGAAATAAAGGGGAAGAAAAATGAACTTACAGACAGAATACTTACCATTCTTAATACCAGTGATCATCATCGAACTGGCGCTGATGATTACAGCGCTGATCCACGTTGTAAGACATGATCATTACAAATTCGGCAATAAGCCGATTTGGATTATCGTAGTTGTATTGATACAGATTATCGGTCCAATCGTATATTTTGTATTCGGAAGGAGCGATGAGGAATGAACGCATTAGAGGTACGAAACTTACGCAAAAGTTTTGGCTCCCATGTAGTTCTGGATGACCTCACGATGGAAGTGCGAGAGGGGGAAGTCTTCGGATTTATCGGGCAAAACGGAGCGGGGAAGACGACGACGATGAAGGCGATCCTGGGGCTGCTTGCCGTCGATGGGGGCGAAATGCGCGTCTTTGGGGAAAAGGTGCGATATGGCCAGACTGCAACCAATAAGATGGTCGGATATCTGCCTGACGTACCAGCTTTTTACGGCTACATGCGTCCTGTCGAATACCTGAAGCTTTGCGGAGAAATCTGCGGTATGGATCAGCGGGCGATCAAAAACAAGAGCCTGGAGCTTTTGGAAATGGTTGGCTTGGCGGAGAGTGCTAAGAAAAAAATCGGCGGATTTTCGCGGGGCATGAAGCAGCGCCTGGGATTGGCGCAGGCTTTGTTGGCAGAGCCCAGGCTTTTAATCTGCGACGAGCCGACCAGTGCTTTAGATCCTGCAGGGCGAAAAGAAATCCTCGATATCATGAGACAGGTAAAGGGAAAGACTACGGTGGTTTTTTCCACCCACGTTCTCTCCGATGTGGAGCGAATCTGTGATACGGTGGCGGTGCTGCACAAGGGTAAAATCGCCTTGTCAGGCTCTCTGCAGGAAATGAAAACAAAACACAGGGCAGACTGCCTGGAAGTCGAGTTTGCTGAAAACCGTGAAGCGCAGCAGCTTAAGGCCAGGATTGGCGAACATATGCAGACGAAGATTGATGGATGCGTGCTGTCAGTAAAAACAAGCAACTTGCTGGAGACAGAAGCTGAAATTCTGAGAATTTTATCGGCGCAGAATTTAATGCCCGTCAGGTTGGAAATCGCAGAGCCTACACTGGAGAATTTGTTTATGGAGGTGATAAAATGACGGGGTATGGGGCATTTGTAAAAAAAGAATTTATGGAAGTTACTCGCTCCCATAAGCTGTTAATTATATTGGCTGTATTCTTATTACTGGGAATGATGAATCCGCTCACGGCCAAGATTACGCCGCAGCTTCTGGAAAACCTTATGCCGTCTGGAATGGAAATTCATATGGGAGAGCCTACGGCACTGGATTCCTGGATGCAGTTCTACAAAAATGTGCCGCAGCTGGGGCTTGTGGTTCTGGTCATCTTGTTCAGCGGGATGATGAGTCAGGAATACTCCAAGGGAACTCTGATCAATATGCTGACAAAGGGTCTCGCACGCAGGTCTGTAGTGCTCTCAAAATTTACGGTGGCTCTGATCATGTGGACCGCAGCCTACGCAGTGTGCGTAGGTGTATCCTGGGCATATACAGCTTATTTCTGGCAGGGGCAGGATCTGAACAACCTTTTTGCTGCTGCCGTGCTGGTATGGGGCTACGGAATTCTGCTTTTAGCGGTAGGTCTTTTTGGCAGCGTACTTTGTAAAAACGCCTATGGAAACCTGCTGATAACAGGGGTCTTTGTCGGGGGTCAGTTCCTGCTGAATATTGTGCCGGACGCCATCAAATATAATCCGGTTGCGCTTGTGTCCAGAAACCTGGAACTGATTGAAGGCGGGGTGCAATTTGATGAATTTCTTGTTCCCGTGGGCATCACAGCCGGATTGATCGCAGCCTTTGTGATTGCCGCCTGCGTTGTGTTTGACAAAAAGACGCTTTAAAATGATGTGATTTGGGCAAATTAAAACCTCCAGAAACTCTTGCAGAGTGCTGGAGGTTTTTTGATATGTGCCTGTTCAGCGAATTTTTGTGATCCGGGCAATTGCGGACTGTAGCTGGGTGTTCTGGGGCAGGAGTAGTCCGCAGATGACAAGTGTTTCGAGAAAAGTCTGGAACATTTTTTGTGAGCCGGGCAACTGCGGACTAAAAAAGCCCCTTTTAAGACCGCGGGAATAAAAGCCAGCTTCACCACAGACAAGAAATTTTAGTTGTGGTATAATGGTTCCACAATCTTACGGTGTTGCCGAGAGGAAGGAACCATTGAATCATGTGCTGCGATTCTAAATTCAAAGGAATGCACATGGTATAATGAACGCATCAATTCAAACAGCTTCGCTGTAAGGAAGCGTTCATTGAATCACGACGTTCAATTGTATTTTTGGCGGAATCGTCATGGTATAATGGTTCCACAATCCTGCAGCGTTACCTTTTGCCCCAAGCATGCTTAGCTGGGCAAAACGGACAGCGGAGTGAGTGGAACGAGTGTAGGAGTATTGCGCAAGCAATACGTTGCCGCAAGGTATGAATCATAGAATCATGTGCTGGGATTCTAGGATCAAGGGAATCATAGTATATTAAGTTCACGGAGGAAAAGTGATGGAACTTTGGGATATTTACAACGAAGAAAGAATAAAGACGGGCAGGACCATGGTTCGGGGAACGGAAATGAATCCGGGAGATTATCACCTGATTGTGCACATTGCAATCATCAACTCTATAGGACAGATGCTGGTGCAGCAGCGGCATCTGGCAAAGAAGGGCTGGCCTGGCAAGTGGGATATTTCTGTCGGCGGCTGTGTGATAAAAGGAGAAAGCAGCAAAGAGGCGGCTCAAAGAGAGTTGCTTGAAGAATTAGGGCTCAATCTGTGCTTCAAAGATAAACGTCCGGCTTTTACAATCAATTTTGATGGCGGCTTTGATGATATTTATGTAATCAGAGGAGACTATACTTTGGAAGAATTTCGCCTGCAGGAAAGCGAAGTTCTCGCCGTGAAGTGGGTTGACATCGCAGAAATCATGAATATGATTGACCGGGATGAATTTGTTCCTTATCCGAAGAGTTACGTCCAGTTGCTCTTTGATACCGCCATAAGGCCGGTGTACTTATGAGAAATTCGCTGTCTGTGGGGAATACACAAAGCCCCTTTTAAGCTAATATAAATTTAGCAAATAGAAGTCCAGCTAAGAAATGTCAAGAGGTGATTTGAAAAAAAGAAATATTTTATCAGT
>URXI01000186.1 GCA_900551775.1 uncultured Eubacterium sp.
CGCCCGCCCCGGCAAAACCGCCAACGGCAGCATGACCAGTGAAAGCACCTTTGAAAATGCTGGCAAGGACGCTTGGCAGCGCACTTCCATTGACGCAGATGACGATGAGCGCACCGATCAGATAGATGATCACCATGAATGGCACCATCTTGTCAGTGACATTGGCGATTCTTTTGATCCCCCCAAAGGTGATGATGCCGATGATTACGGTCAGAACTGCGCCAGTGACCACTGCGCCGATTCCCAACATTTCTGCGGACTGCACGGCAGATACCGACTGCGCCGAAATGGTAAACGGCAAGAAGAGCATCATGGTAAAGGACATGCCCCAGGCCATGATCTTTCCCGCTTTTTTGTTCGGGAAGCCTTTTGACATATAATACATCGGTCCGCTGACGTATACACCGTCTTCATTGATCTCTCTGTACTTGATGCCCAAAACGATTTCTGCGAATTTGATGATCATGCCCATCAGCGAGCAGATCCACATCCAGAATAGCCCGCCCGGGCCGCCAAAAGCGATGGCGATGGGAACGCCCACGATGTTGGAAGCGCCGACGGTACATGCCAGCGCAGTAGCTACGGCCTGGAAAGGTGATACTGTCCCCTCTCCCTCGACCTTCTTAAAGATGCCGCCAAAGGTCTGCTTCATGATGTAAGGAAAATATCGTACCTGCATGAACCCCAGACGGAAGGTATAGACCAGACCGCAGATGACAATCAGAATCAGCAACGGATAGGCCCAGACCCAGCTGCCAATATTGGCTACCGTACTTAATAAGTGACTCATAAAAAACCTCCTCTTCTTAAAAAAGCAATTGTTTCTCTGCCCATGTAAAGAGCAAAATCCATGCCATCTGCCTTTCCTTAGGGATTCCAGTCGTTTCGACCCCCTGCCCAGGACAAAAATTTTGCGTAGGAAAATTTTTTTGCCAGCAATAGGCAAAATATTTTGCAAACTGCAGCGGCCCATAGTATACTACTTATATATGAAGTGACTGGGAGGTGCAGGATGAATATTTTTGATGAACAGTTCTGTGAATACATTGAATCCCTCGTGTTGAAAGAGGTTTTTTCCGACGGCGTGCTCATCGCCGACACCAAGGGCATCATCCGCTATATGTCCACCTATCAGAAAGAAATTTTCTTTTATAATCCCCGCGATGCCGTCGGCAAACATATCCTGGAGCTTTATCCCGACATCGATCCGGAAAAAAGCACGCTGCTCAACGCCCTGAAAGGAATCCCGACCCTGGGCAGGCAGACCACGCAGACGGCCTTTAACGGGCAGACCTGTATCTTCTACGAACACACCATTCCCCTGAAGGTTTCGGGAAAGATCATCGGCGCGGTCAGCAGCGCCAAATTCGCAGCATCTTACAGGCGGGAGCTATCCGTCAAAGCCCCGGAACTGAATCGCCCAAAACAGTTCTATGAGATTTCTGACATCATCGGAGAGTCTTTGGTCGTTCAGCATATGAAAGAACAGCTGCGCTCCGTATCAAAGACCAGCTCCTCCGTTCTGCTCTACGGTGAAACTGGCACAGGAAAAGAGCTGGCCGCACAATCCATACATTCCGCAAGCAAAAGGAAAGACAAATATTTCATCTCTCAGAACTGCTCTGCCATTCCGCTGAATCTGCTGGAAGGTCTTTTGTTCGGCACCACAAAAGGCAGCTTTACCGGCGCAGAGGACAAGGCCGGCATCTTCGAGATCGCTGACGGCGGCACGATCTTTCTGGACGAAGTGAATTCTATGGATATGAACATGCAGGCGAAGATCCTCAAGGTGATTGAAGAGAAGAAGGTCACCAGGCTGGGCTCAAACAAGCCAGTTCCCGTCGATGTGCGAATCATCTCTGCCATGAACGAAGATCCTCTCGCCTGTATCGAACAAAACCGCCTCCGTGCCGATCTCTACTATCGCCTTTCGACGGTGCAGATCAAAATGCCTGCACTAAAAGAGCGGCCGGAAGACCTGCCGCTGCTGATACAATACTATATCGATTATTACAATAAAGAGATGGGAAAGACCATCAAAGGCGTTTCCGCCCAGGTCTTGGAGACACTGGCTGCCTACGACTGGCCGGGAAATGTAAGAGAACTGCGCAATGTGATTGAGAGCGCCTTTAACTTTGCAGAAGAAGATACGATCGAGTATGCCCATCTGCCCGCTTTCCTCAACAGCAAAAGAGGACAGCTCCAGATCAATGGGGAAAGGAAGGATTTTGACTTCCCTCTCGTGCGCAGGGGGCTTACGTTGACAGAAGCCGTGGACGCCTACGAAAAGAGCTGTATCGAGAATGAGATCCAGATGACCAATTCCCTCAGTGAATTAGCCACGAACCTGGGCATCTCGCGGCAGAGCCTCAGCTATAAATTGAAAAAGCATCAAATCAAGCTGCCCTGACTAGATCAGCCACACTGGTACGCGCCAGTTCTTTTCGTCAATAGGAAGGAGATCCTCTGCCATGCAGATGACGCTGCCTGTTCCGATATCGATCTTTCGTTCCTTCATCTCACCAAACTTTTCCGGTTCTGCGACTGGGTCAATAGCGGAAAAATTCTTGATCGCGGTCTTTCCTGGTGACGCCGCCTTCTTTATCTCAATCGGATTGATGGTTCCATTTTGAAAAAGCAGCAAATCGATTTCCTTTTTATCTTTATCTCGGTAATAGAAAATCGGCGGCTCCTTCCCGCTGTTCAAATAGCTTTTGTAGATTTCTGAAAACACATAGCTTTCGAAGAAGGCTCCTGCCATAGCACCGCGCTCCAAGCTCTCCGGATTTCCCCATTTCAAAAGATGTGCCGCAAGACCGGTATCTAGAAAATGCATCAAAGGCATCTTAACGACCCTCTTCAATACGTTGTTCCAGTAAGGCTGTACCAAAGCCACGATATGGGAGGAAACCAGGATACACATCCATTTTTTCGCCGTAGGCGCAGAAATGCCTACCGCATGGGCTAAGTCCTCGTAGACCAGAGGCTTTGATGTATGGGCTGCTGCAGCAATCATGAAGTGATAGAACTGCATCTCGTCTCCTACCTGCGTCAGATCTCGGATATCTCTCTGTAAATAGGTATCTACATAAGAACGGTAAAAGATATCGAAATCCGCGCCTTCCTCTCGGTAAAGAGCTGGCATAGAGCCACGAAAAATTCTCTCATAGATATCGTTGAGACCGCGCCTTTTCACCTCCGAAAGGCGCTTCATCAATCTGTCGGGCTCCACAGTGAATGGCTGGCTTGGAAACCTGTAAATCTCTGCATCGGACAAACCCAGAAGGTTGATAAGCCCTACACGTCCTGCCAGACTCTCGCTGACACCTTTCATCATGACGAAGACCTGGGAACCGGTAATCCAATAATCCCCTTTATTTCCTGACTGATCTACAGCCATTTTGATATAGGGGAGCAACTCCGGTGCATACTGGATCTCATCGATAAACACAGGAGGCGTATATCGCTGCATAAATAACGCTGGATCTTTTTTGGCCAGATAGCGGGCATCCGGATCATCCAAAGTCACATACTTACGTTCAGGTCCGGCCAGATGCTTGAGCAGAGTCGTCTTTCCAACCTGCCTGGGTCCCGTCAGAAGAAGTACAGGAAAGGTTCTTGACGTTTTAAGAACCGTCTCCTCCACCGCTCGATTGATATACATAACTTCACCCTCCTCTTTTAAACTATTCTGTGCATTACGGCAATCAAATATTCGACTAATTTAAAATATATATTTATTATAGTCAATTTTTTTCTAATTGTCAACTTAGGATAGTCGTCATCCCTGCAAGCCCACTCAAAAGCAGAATATCACGACCTCGATTTCGGGTTATTTTTTGCTAAAACGGCAAAAAAACTTCGATTTGGAAAAAATGATTTGATCAAGCAATTGCAAGGGTTTGCGCCATTTCTGGTCATATTTTTTCAACAAACTACTCGAAAAACCGTTGAAATTCCAATAGTCACAGAGTTTTTTCTAAAACGACTAAAAAAACGCATTTTGGCAAAAAAACGCTTATCACAATATAAAAAGAGGAACCATTTTGGTTCCTCTCGCAGACGTGATTATTTTGCTGTCTTAATTTTTGCTGCTTTACCAGTTCTTCCACGCATGTAGTGAAGTCTTGCTCTTCTGACGCGGCCTTTTCTGACCACTTCGATCTTCTCTACCCATGGTGAGTGCAGTGGGAATGTCTTCTCGACACCGATGCCGGAAGCAATTCTTCTAACAGTGAAAGTCTCTGCGATTCCGCCGTTCTGTCTCTTCAGAACAAAACCTTCGAAAATCTGAATTCTCTCTCTGTTACCTTCTTTAATTTTAACGTGTACCTTGACGGTGTCTCCCACGTTAAATGCAGGGATATCTTTCTTTAAGTAATCCTGTGCAACTGAATCTAAAATATTCATTGTATGGTTCCTCCTTCCCTCCAAGACGTTCTTGCCACTCATTTTCTGTATGCAGAGGACCGCCCGTAATTACAACATGAGTATTATATCACAGACAAAGTGGACGTGCAAGCACAAGTTTTATAAAATTTGCCATTCCTTACTGATCTTTTTCTAAGATTTTTCCCTTTCCAGTCAAAATGCTAATTATGAATACAATCATGAGAAATAGAGGTTGAAAAGCATATTTTACAATACTCAGGAAAGAAAAGTCATCAGGAATTCCTGTAACTTCAGCCCCCATGCTCAGCGAAAGCAAATAAGGTGTACAAAACGGAACGAATCCACAGGTTGCGCAAGCGGTTGCGTCTAACAGATTTGCCGAACGAGTGCCCGTAATTCCAAACTTCTTTGCAATTTTGTTAGCCATGGGTCCGACAAAGGTAATTCCTGTAGAACTTCCGGCAGTAACAATTGTGCCAAATACAGAAGCAATCATAATGATAAATTGAACAGATCGTATGCCCTTGCATAATTTCAACAATCCGTTGCTGATGCTGTCCAGTGCCCCGCTTTCTTTCATCGATTCAATGACGATAAAGAATAGAATGCAGAATACGATCAAATCCATCATGCTGCTAATTCCACCGGCAACAGGTCCTTCTGCATTCACCATCTGCGCCGGGCTTATCAAGCCAAGCACCAGATTGATGACGATTGCAAGGGTGTCACAGATAATTAATGTTCCAGCCAGATCCCATCCCTTCTTCATCAAAACGATCATAATCACCGGCACGACCAGAAGGACTAAAGCACGAACCGTGGATCCATCAGCGCTGATAACAGTAGAACCAACATCCGCTGTCAGCTTTCCGAAAATGATGAACAGTACAGCGGAAATTCCTCCGGCAATCAAAGAATAGGGCAGCCTGGATCTCACGACGTCGTTGATTTTAGATTCCTGTGTGAGCGCTGAAGCAATGGTCGTATCAGAAATTGGAGCCAGATTGTCACCAAACAGCGCTCCGCTGATCACTGCACCACATACAAGGGACGCATCACATCCCAAGTCAATTCCGATTGGAAGCATCACTGGGAGCACTGCAACAATTGCCCCCGACGAAGTTCCGCATGCTGTTGAAATCAGCGCACATATGATGAAAGAGACCACCGGGATAAATCCCGGATCCAAGTTAAAGACACTTGTAAGATACACCAGAGCCTCAATTAATCCACTTAGGCGCAATAACTTTGACAAGATGCCTGCCAGCAGAAATGCGATAATCAGAATTGATAACATGGAATCCTGAAGTCCCGCAATCGCAACATCTCCAAAACGCTTCTTTTTCTTAATTAAGAAGAAAGCAATTAAAATTGTACCCAAAGTAAGTAAGTTATAGACATAAAAATCGGTTTTATTTAATATGACCACAGTAATCATTCCGATAACAAGAACGATAATCGGGATCCATGGACCAAGTTTTCCTCCGAAAAACTCTATTTTCTTGTTTTGCTCATTCATAAAAACCTCCCGTAAACTATATAGGGGTATTAACTTCTTTTTCTGTCCAGGATTTCATTGGTGGCGGTTAAGAATCTGTCAATCTCTTCTGCCGTATTACAATGCAGAGGCGAGACTCTGATGATACCATCCAGTCCGAATGATTCTACCATTCTCTTAGAATATGGACTTTCGGCCACCCTTTCGTAGACGATGATGCCACGTTTTTCATACTCTCTGACTGCTTCAGCATAATCGAATCTGCTTAATTTCATTGCGAGAATAAGATCTCTGCCAGCCAAATTCGTGTAGTCAAAAAAGCAATCTACACCATCTAAGTTCAATAGACCCACTTTTCCTTCGTTGCCGAAAAGCATTCTAGCCAGCAATGCCTGTTCCTGAAGATGTATGCGGCGCATTCCTTCTTCGATTTGCTTTCTTTTGTCTTTTAAATCCGTATAGCGCGCTCCAATCCAAGCCACATAATTGACGATTTCACTAATGACTGCATAATGTGCCGGGACGATGCTGCCAAGCTCCCAGATATCTTTCTCGTCATCCAAAATCCTGCAATGAGGCAGTGATTTTACACGATTGGAAACATATCCGAAGGAAATACCTCTGTTGCCAAAAAATTTATATGGAGCGATGTTAATTCCGTCGATCTGCAAAGCCGCTACATCAATTGCAGCATGAGGAGCATGCTGGACTGCATCGGTTACAACGTAAATATCCGGATTGATTTTACGTGCTTCTTTCACGATGGTTTTAAGATCCGTGATTGCTCCAGTCATATTCGAAGCAGCAATCACGTTTAAAAGAACCGTATCTTTATCCACAAGCTTGACTACATCTTCTGCCAGCACTCCTCCAGTCTTCCTATCTGAAGGGGCGACTCGTACTTCCTTGCCATATTTTTTCCCAAAATATCTGCACGCATCAAAAGCTGACGGATGCTCTAAAATGGAGGTTACGATATTTTTCCCCCTGCCGTATTGTACAATGGGTTCGACAATCTTAAACATGAGGCTGGATGCAGTCAAATCAGTAACGATAGCTCCATCCTTGGCATTTAACAAAAGCCGCAGGTCTTCCCGACCCCTCACCTCATACTCATGAAGTATCCGTGAAGACTTGTGATTTCGTGCATAGCAATCAGGATACCGATTCAATTCATCAGAAATTTCAACTATTGATTTCAAACGTAAAGACCCCCCTGCGTTTTCAAAAAATAGCCTCTCACTTCCGTCCGCATCCACATCAATACGACAAAACTTATCCCTGATTGCCGAAATTGTCTTTTCATCAAACAATAATCCTCTGTCTTCTTTTCTATCCATAGATTTACCTTTCTCTACTAAAAATTGCTAATATAGGCCTTTTTCCGAAATATAACGTTCCAACTCTTCCAATCTCGCTCTTCCCTTTTCATCAAGATTTCTGTACACAGCTGCCATGAGGATTTCCACGATTACATTTGGAGCCACATAAGAGTTATTAATCGTTGCACTGTCTACTTCCGAAAGCAATACTACATCGGAATGCTTGGTCATAGGTGCCGTTAATTTATCTGTTAACACGATAATCCTTGCATCCGCCTTTTTTGCTATTTCTATTGCGGTAAATATCATGTGTGCATACCTGGGATAACTGATCGCAATCAGACAGTCTTTTCTGCCTATATCTAAAACTGCTCCAATCGCACGAGAATCGGCATCAGTAACTGTGTGCACATCTTTGAGAACATCGTTCAAACAGCCGCCTAGCAATTGAGCCATACTTGCACAGCCGCGAAAACCCATGACAAACTTTCTCTGTGAAGATAATATAATCTCTGCAGCACTAGTAAACACATCCTCAGCATTTTTCTCAAAGATTGTATCGATGTTATGATTGATTTTTTGCATGACCTGTTGATATAAATCCGGAGCGTTAATCAGATCCCTCTTTTTGTCAAGTCTTGCAGCCGGCGGCAGAAAGTTGATGCCGCCACTTCGTGCAATTTCTTCCTGCATCGTACTTGCGAGAAAACTCTGCATATCAGAATAACCTGTAAATCCCAGTTTTCTCGCAGTACGAATGACGGAAGTATCACTTGTCCCTATTTTTTCACCTAAAGACAGGGCAGACATTGCGCAAACATTTACGAAATTTTTCGAAATATATTCCGCAACTTTTTTCTCTGTTTCTGTTAAAATGGCCTTTTTGATCCTATTATCGATTCGTGTATTCATTTCCTTCCTTTCTATTGTGTATACAACGTAAAATAGCTATCTTGTTGTCGTAACAACATAGTACGCGTGGTTGTGTTTGTTGTAAATACGTAATTTTTAAGTTTTTTGTTGTAAAAATCGGAAAGTACGAGTTAGATGCTTGACTTTCAGAATGGACGAGCCTGTCTATTCCTTCGAAAAATACGATATCAAAAAATCCTTGCCATACGGGGACGGAACGTATACAATTATCTTGAATACAACCTGTCCAAAAGAAAAGGTTCCGGATCCGCTGAAGGAGTTCTTCTGCTATATCAACAGCCAGGAGACAGGGGGAGGCGACCCCTTCATCGGCCATATCCACCAGATGGTGGAGGAACTGAATGGCAGAAAGGAGATCGAACAGATTATGACACTGGAAGAGGAATTGGA